>NZ_BAABRU010000027.1 GCF_039545135.1 Herpetosiphon gulosus
CGACCACGGCGGGTTCCGGCTGGCAAAAGTGGTTCAATTACGGCAAATTGGGCATCACTCAATTCATGGCGAGCCATACACACCTCCTAGCGGAGAGTCTACCATGGAATTATCAGACAGAGCCTAGGGTTGGCATATGTTAGTATATTTAGGAGTTGTAGATGAAGAATAAATTTCTTCTATTTATCCTTATAATTTTACTATGTGTATCCTGCGCCACAACCAAATCTCCAACAGCTGAATCTCCAACAGCTGAATCTCCAACAG
Source organism: Herpetosiphon gulosus (assembly GCF_039545135.1). Taxonomy (NCBI): domain Bacteria; kingdom Bacillati; phylum Chloroflexota; class Chloroflexia; order Herpetosiphonales; family Herpetosiphonaceae; genus Herpetosiphon; species Herpetosiphon gulosus. The sequence goes on from NZ_BAABRU010000027.1 coordinate 268, forward strand.
TTGAACCAACTCCTTTTTTTATGGAAAAAAGGAGTTTTTATGGATTTAATCCCATATGGATAAATTCATCAGAAGTTATATATACTAACGGATCTACTATTGTTAGAAGAAATATAAATAATTATTCACGAGAAGTTTATGAAGGTCATACAAGTGACATATTAGATATTTCCTTTGACAATATTACTGAAAATATCTTATCAACTTCTCATGATAAAACAATTAAGATATGGAATAAAAATAATATTATCAAAGATATAGCCAATGAAACGATAATGTCTTTGATATATTGGAGTCCCGATGGTAATTTATTTTCTGTCACCAGAAATTATCCTGAACATAGTATTGTAATTTATAATTCTGATGGAGAATATATAAAAACTCTCAATGGTCATTCTGATAAAATAAAGTGCCTTGAATGGAGTCCTAATTCAAAATTTTTAGTTTCCGGATCAACTGATCATATTATAAATCTTTGGGATAATAAAGGAAATAATATAGCAAAGCTTCAAGAACACACAAATGATGTAAATCAGATATTATGGCATCCTAATAGTGATAGATTTGTTTCTGCATCAGATGATGGAACTGCAATATTATGGGATAAAAATGGTAAATTAATTACGAAATTAACTCGTCATACAGCAGAAATTACATCTCTATCATGGAATAATACGGGGAGTTTATTTGCAACTGGCTCAAAGGATGGAACTATAAATATTTGGGATTCAAATGGAATTTTTGTCAGATCAATTAAAACAGATGGCGATTTTATATTTGATATTGCTTTTAGTCCTGATGGTAAAATGATTGCTTCGGCATCTTTACAGAAAATAGCACAGGTTTGGAAGATTACTGGAGAGAATGTAGCTACAATGGGTTCATATAGTGACACCGTATATGAAGTTTCTTGGAATCCTGATAGCAAAATGCTCTTACTAGGTATAGCAGGTGGGGAAATCTTTATTTGGGAAATTCAGTCAAAATAAACCATTTTGAGCGAAAACACACTCTTTACTATATTTCTATTTGAAATATAGTAAAGAGTGTGTTTCTAATTAATTTCAGCCAATCTGTAGCAAAGCACGCAAGAATACCGCTGTGTGTGAGGTCGGATGCAAAGCAACTTCTTCGGGTGTGCCTTGGGCGATAATCTGGCCGCCACCAGTGCCACCCTCAGGCCCAAGATCAATAATCCAGTCGGCGGTTTTGATCACATCAAGACTATGTTCAATCACCAAAACCGTGTTGCCAGCCTTGACCAAGCGCTGAATGACTCGCAACAGATTTTGTACGTCGGCGAAGTGCAAGCCTGTGGTTGGCTCATCGAGAATGTAGATTGTGCGACCTGTGGCCACCCGCGCTAATTCTTTGGCCAATTTGACCCGCTGAGCCTCGCCACCAGAGAGCGTCGTGGCCGATTGACCAAGTTTGATGTAGTCCAAGCCAACATCGTGCAAGGTTTGCAGCACCCGCTTGAGTTTGGGGTGGTTCTCGAAGAATTCAAGCGCGGTGTGCACATCCATATCCAGCACATCGGAGATGGTTTTGCCTTTGTAGCGCACTTGCAAGGTTTCGCGATTGTAACGTTTGCCCTTACATTCATCACAGCGCACCCAAACATCAGCCAAGAAGTGCATTTCGATCTTTTGCTCACCGTTGCCTTGGCAAGCTTCACAACGCCCACCTTTGACATTGAACGAGAAGCGACCTGGCTCATAGCCGCGCAGTTTTGCATCAGGCGTATTGGCAAACACCTCACGAATCTGATCAAACAACTTGACGTAGGTTGCAGGATTCGAGCGCGGCGTGCGACCAATCGGCTGCTGATCAATATCAATTACTTTATCAAGTTGCTCTAAACCTTCGAGTGTGTCGTATTTACCAACCCGCAGTTGGGCACGATTGAGCAAATTTGCTAAGGCTGGATATAGCGTTTCGGTAATCAATGACGATTTGCCTGAGCCAGACACCCCAGTCACTGCGACCAGCGTGCCCAAGGGAATCGTAATATCAAGGTTATTGAGGTTGTTGTGGGTTGCACCACGCAAGGTGATATGGCCATGGGCTGGGCGGCGAGTTGCTGGTACTTCAATTTTCAAGCGACCCGACAAATAGCTGCCAGTCAACGAGCCATTGCTGCTGATATATTCGGGCCGACCTTCGGCAACCACCCTGCCCCCGTTGACCCCAGCACCAGGCCCGAAGTCAACCAGCCAATCGGCGGCTTTCATAGTATCTTCGTCGTGTTCAACCACAATCACCGTGTTGCCCAGGTCGCGTAGTTTGGTCAAAGTATCGATCAATTTGCGATTATCACGTTGATGCAAGCCAATGGATGGTTCGTCGAGAATATACATCACGCCCATCAAACCTGCCCCAATTTGCGAAGCCAAGCGGATGCGCTGAGCCTCACCGCCAGACAGCGAGGGAGCCGAGCGATCAAGCGTGAGATAGTGCAAGCCGACATTCAACAAAAAGCCCAAGCGCTCACGAATTTCCTTGAGCACTTCGCCAGCAATCTCCAATTGCCGACCATCGAGTTTGGTTGGGGTTGGAGCAGCGGCCAACAGCGGCAACACCGTGGTATCTAAGCCATCGCGGCTTACCCAGTGGGCATCGCTGCCAGTTAAACCACAGGCCCACGCATAGCCTTGGGCCACAGTTTTGGCGCAAATTTGTTGCACATTTTCATCACCAACTGTCACTGCCAAACTTTCAGGCCGCAGTTTCGCGCCATGGCAAGCATGACAAGGCTGATCGCTCATCCATTGTTGGTAGTGTTCGCGCATATTTTCAACGCCAGTTTGTTGGAAGCGCCGCATAATTTCTGCGCCCAAGCCCTCCCAACGGCGATAATACTCGCCCTTGGATTGACCTTCGCTCCAAACATGCTTCACTTTTTCACTGCCCGAGCCTTGCATTAAAATTTCACGCACCTGTGGGCTGAGGTCTTTCCAGGGTGTATCAAGATCAAAATGATAGTGAGCGGCGATAGCTTGCAGAGCACGATAGCCCCAGCTGCCAACTTTCTTGCGCAACTCGCCCCAATAGGTTACCGCCCCATCGTGCAACGATAAATTGGGGTTTGGCACGAGCAGTTCTGCATCAACTTCTAAGCGCGTCCCTAAACCAGCACATTCTGGGCAAGCCCCTTGCGGCGCATTGAACGAAAACATTTGTGGGTTGAGTTCAAGGAACGAGATACCACAATCAACACAGGCATAATCCTCGCTCATCACAATATCGCCAGCAGCATTCATGCCGCTAATGCTTGATTCTTCCTCGGGCAGCAATTCTTCTTCATTAACTTCGGCGGCAACCGCTTTAGCCTTGGCTTTTTTCGATTTTGATTTTTCGGTTTGTTGGGCAAACTCAGGAATGGCAATAATAATTGTGCCATTAGCAGTGCGCAGGGCGGTTTCCACACTATCGTTGAGCCGTGAACGAAAGGTTTCATCATCCTCGGTTGGCACAGCCAAGCGATCAACCACAATATCAATCGTGTGTTTAACTTTTTTATTGAGTTTAATTTCGTCTTGCAGATCGCGAATTTCGCCATCGACCCGTACCCGCGAAAACCCTTGCGATCGAGCATCGTCAAAAATATCTTTGTATTCGCCTTTGCGAGCCGCTACCATCGGCGCTAAAAGCATAAAGCGCGTGCCTTTGGGCAACTCTAGCACCCGATTAACCATCTGCTCAGCGGTTTGGGAGCCAATTGCTTTACCACATTTATGGCAATGTGGCACGCCGATCCGCGCAAACAAGACCCGCAAATAATCATAAATTTCGGTGACCGTGCCCACAGTTGAGCGCGGATTTTTCGAAGCCGATTTTTGTTCGATCGCGATTGCTGGCGAAAGCCCACCAATAAAATCGACCTTGGGCTTTTCGAGTTGGCCTAAAAACTGACGGGCATACGAGGAAAGCGATTCAACGTAGCGGCGCTGGCCTTCGGCATATAAGGTATCAAAGGCTAACGATGATTTACCTGAGCCAGAAACTCCCGTCAACACAACCAATTGATCGCGTGGTAGTTCGATGTCGATATTTTTAAGATTGTGCTCACGTGCGCCCTTGATGACAATTTTATCCTGCGCCATACACCCGCCTTTATCGTAAAATCTATAGAGTTCAAGTGCAATTTTGCTGCTTGAACAGGAAAAAGCCCCGAACGTTGCTCCCATGGCAGCGCTTGGGGAATTGATTAATCGAACAGACGTGTTCATTATAGCAGAGTTTGCCCGCCATGATCAGCGACTTTTGAATGAACTTTGTTAAAAGGCAGAAGGCAAAAATCAAAAGTCAAAAGCGCCTACGATCTGGTTGGAAACTGCGAAAACAGCAAAATATGGCTATTAGTATTTATTTTGAATCCCAAGGTGGCTTAATTGCTCAAATATTAATTTTGCCTTTTGCCTTTTGCCTTCGATAGTATGGTATGCTTCAAATGATGATTTGTTGAGATTACCCCGCGATGGCGATTGCATGATATTTTTGGGATTATTCCTCGTTATAGTGTTGAGTGGCTGGTGGATTGCCCGCAAAACAACCCTCGATTGGCGGGTGGTTGGGCTGCGCTTGGTTAGCTTAGTTTGTATTTTGCTAGCACTGGCCTTGCCGCGTAACCAAGCCAATCAACAAGCTAGTCCCTTGATTTTGCTAGTTGATCAATCGGCCAACTTGCCTGGCGAATTGCGTGATGCTGCTTGGAATGAGGCTTTGCGCTTCTACCAGCAACAAATCGAGCAACGTCCGGTGCGTTTGTTGGCCTTCGGGGCCGATGTACGGGTAAGCCAAACCGACCAACGCCCAGCGATTGATCCCAATGGTAGCGATTTGGCGGGAGCCTTGCAATTTGCTGGTGGTTTGCTGCCCCAAGGTGGCGATATTATTGTGTTCAGCGATGGCGCTAGCACCACCGCCAATGGGCAAAATCAGGTTAGCACATTTACCCAGCGCTCAATTCGTTTGCACGCTGTGCCAATCAGCTACCCCGAAACCGATATTCGGGTGGAATCGCTAATCGTGCCGCCAGCTTTACGCGAAGGCGAGCGATTTAGCGCTGATGTGGTGCTCTATTCAAGCGTTGATGGTCAAGTTCGCCTCGAATTGAGCAGCGACGGCGTGGGCTTGGCGGGTCAAACGATTGATGTTGAGCAAGGCCGCAATCTGGTTTCATTTCAATCGACCGCTGGCGCTCGAGGCTTTCATCGTTTTCAGGCAACCTTGCTTGCTACCAATGATCAACAATCTGCCAATAATCAACTTGATGCCTGGACGGTGGTTGGCCCACCACCGCGCGTGTTAATTATCGAACGTTCACCAGATAGCTCAGCTAACTTGCGCGATGCTTTGGAAGATGCCAATTTGGTGACCGAAGCTTTACGCCCCGCCGCCTTGCCAACCAGCCTCAGCCAACTGAGTGTCTACGATTCAATCGTGCTCCAAGATATTTCTGCCAACGATTTAAGCCTTGATCAGCAATTGGCCTTGCGTGAATTTGTGCGTAGCCTTGGCCATGGTGTGGTTGTATTAGGTGGAACCAATAGCTATAACTTGGGCAGTTATGCTGGCACGCCGCTCGAAGAGTTGTTGCCAGTTTCCATGGAACCGCCGCCCCGCCGTGAGCGCCCAACCGTCACTTTACTGCTCATTTTGGATCGCTCGGCAAGTATGCTGGGCGAAACGGGCAAAGATAAATTTAGCCTTGCCAAGGCTGCCGCGATTGCCGCAACCGATTCGTTAGGAGCCGATGATACGATTGGCGTGTTGGCCTTCGATGATACCAACGATTGGACGGTGACCTTTACCAAAGTTGGCCAAGGTGTGCAGCTCAGCGAAATTCAAAATAATATTGCTGGTTTGAGTGCTGGCGGTGGAACTGATATTTATGCTGCTTTGGAAGTTGGTATGGGTGGTTTGGCCCAACAAACGGGCAAAGTACGCCATGCTGTGCTGTTGACCGATGGTCGTTCTGGTGGCGAAAGCTCCTACGAATCGCTGATCGCTCCGTTACGTGCTCAAGGCATCACGCTCTCGACGATTGCGATTGGCGGCGATGCCGATACTGTGCTGCTTGAATCGTTGGCCAAATTGGGTGCGGGACGCTACCATTTTGCCTCAAAACCTGATGATTTGCCGCGTTTGACCTTGCAAGAAGCCGAGATTGCCCGCGAAAACCCATTAACCGAAGGTCAATTTCAGGCTAACCTCGCTACACCACACCCTGCTATTCGTGGCCTGAACCTTGGCGAAATTCCACCGTTTGGTGGCTATGTGGCGGTCACCCCTAAACCTGACGCTGAGCAATTGCTGACCACTACCGAGGGCGATATTTTGCTGGCCACGTGGCAATATGGGCTTGGTCGCGCCACTGCTTTTACCTCAGATAGCGGCGAACGTTGGACTGCAACATGGCGACCTTGGCCAAACTGGGGTAATACCCTCGCTCAAATTATCGCTGCGACCTATCCTAATCCAGCTCGTGGCGACCTACGAATCAGCAGCGAATTGCAACCGAATCAAGCGATTATCACGCTCGATGCTCAAGCTGAAACTGGCGAACTCTACGATTTGGCTGATGTAGGTTTGCGGGTGCTGGCTCCCGATGGCAGCGAGCAGGTGTTACGTGCACCCCAAATTGCGCCAGGTCGTTATCAAGCGGTAGCTGATGCTCCACAAACTGGCGCTTACCATATTTTGGCAGCGTTGGAGCAAGGCCAAACTCGGCTCGAAACCCAAGCTGGCGTGATTCATCCCTATAATCGTGAATGGGCTGTTTCGGCTAACCCCGTGCTGTTGGAGCAATTGGTTGGGCTTGGTCAAGGCCAAATTGGCAGCTTGGAGCAAATTGCCCCTAGCCTGCAAGTTTCCAACCAAACCAGCAGTACCCAATGGTGGCCATGGCTGATTGCGCTGGCCTTGGGTTTGTGGTTGGTTGAAATCGCCATCCGCCGTGGAGTTATTCGTTAGTTAGAGCGGGCGAATCTCATCATCTTGGATTTGGGTCAGTATGCCATTGATATAGGTTGGATCAAGCCCAAAACGATGGCCACACAGAATGCCTAGCCCTTTGCTGCCACGGCGATACTCGCAGCTCAAGCATTGTTCAAATTTAGCAGGAGCATCATATAACGTGCATTGATCGCTGCGATTGCTGCCAAAACTAATCAATTTGGGTGGAGTTGACGGTTCAACAGGTTGATCGTTAAATAAGGCACGGGCAACTTTTTTGCGCATACTGGCCTCCTTGATTTGGGGATGTGGCATATTTTAGCATGGTTAGGGTTGGGCGTGGGTTTGCAACCACATCTGTTGACCATCGCTGTGAATATGCACCGAGCCATCAAGTTTTTCGTGGAGCAAGCGCCGCTCTTGGCTGCCTCGGGCAAAATAACTGCGCGGATCTTGTTGTTCTGGTGGGCCTTGGCTATAAATCAGGGCTTGTGCGCCACAACGATTGGCCAGCAAACGATCATCGCCCCGCGACCATGGCCAAATCAAAACGTGGCATTGATTTGCTGCTACCGTCAATTGTTTGGCAACTTGATCGCTTGGATTGAGACCAATGAGGCTGTGCCATGCCCCAAACTGGAGCTGAATAATCGCTTGAGATTGGGCTTGGGGCGCAGCGAGAATCGTCAGTTGCACCTGATCTACTGTCATTTTTTGGCCTGATTCGATCAATACCACCCTGCTCCGTTGTTGGGTTAAGGCTTGGGCTAGCTCAGCAGCAACGGGATTTGATTCGAAAGCAGGGGTTAGCACTAAATTAATCTGATAACTACGGGCTAATGCCAAGGCTCCACTTAATTGTTGTGGCTCGTTACTGGTCAAGACTAGTAGATCGATCTGGCGTTGCCAAAATGGCAAACGTTGGCCCATAATTGCCATAATCGTTACTGGATCGGTGCTGGCATCGATGATAATCTGCTTGGCGTTGGGTGTTTGCACCAAAACACTGTTACCGGCAATCGCTGGTACAAATAGGTGAATGTTGCCATCAGGGCGATGTTGCCAAGCTTGCCAACCGATTACGACGCAGCTCACCATGATAATTCGCCCAAGCCAGCGTTGCCAATTGCTCAATTGCTGCCAACGTCGCCAAAACTGTTGCATAAAATCACTCCTTGGAACGTTAATCAATCAGAGCCACAGATTGGCGAAAATTGGCATGGCCACGCGAATGTTGTGCATTTGCTACGCTGCTGCCGTTAATGCGCTTGGAGGCAACGATGACCACAGCTTGGTTGACTCAATGGCTGGCCAAACAACGCTTAAATCCTCAATATCAGCAAGGAGCAACGTTGCACCAAGCTTTGCAATTGGTGCTCTACGATTGGCTTCCAGCGGTATTTGAGGGTTTGGAGCAACAAGCTAAAGCCAATTGTTGGCCCGATCAGGGTTTTAGTCAACGCATAACTGCGAGCGCCAAGCAACTGGCACTCTGGCATGGCAATCCACAACGTTATTGCGCATTGCAGCAACAGCAAACCAACCTACCTTTGCAACTTCCCAGCATCTGGCAAGCCGACCAGCCAACCCTAAACGCCAAACAAATCGATGCTTTGCGCTCGTTTTGTAGCAGTGTGAGCAGCGATCCACGCTCGGCAAGCTGGACGATTTGCGTTGCCGATGAGGCTGAATTGTATGCTTGCGAGTTGCATGCCCATGCCCTGTTTGGCGATATTGCCGCACTTTGGCAGCCAATAATTCAAGGTTTGGCCAAACTGAATGAACTTGAAGCAGTGATTAGTTTGATTTTGCTTGAACGCGATTTGGCTGATTATGCTGGGATTATTGCGAGTTTCAAGCGTGCCCAACAGGCGCATCCTAAGGCCGCCGAGCAGCTAGTGCCTTGGCTCGACGATCAACTAAAACCAACCTTGATCGATGATTTGCGGGCAATGCTTGAGGCGGTTTTGCTGGCTTATCGGCTACATAACACTGATGATCAAGCCTTGCTTGAAGCACTTCAGCAGGCAATTAGGGCTTTAACGCCAGTCGAAGTTGCTCCCGACGAAGGTAAAGGTGAGGAAGCGCCTGCGCCAGCTCCGCAACGTGGCGTTCCGTTGCCAGCAGTTAATTTGCCAATGCCGAATATTTTGCGCTTTGCTACGCCCAAAAATTTACTTTTGCAGCAACTAAAAACCCATTGGCAGGCCTTGTTGGCAGGGGTTTTGATCGATGAGCAGATTGGGGCACGCCATCGGGTAGTACTGCAATGGTGGCTGGCTTGGACTGAACATCAATTATTTAACGTGGCTCAAGCCCAAGCGTTGCTCGCCGAAATTCCCAGCCCAACTGCGCCATTAGGTTTATTGACCGAGGCCTTGCGTGGCGAATTGGCTTTTTTAGCAGGCCAACCTGAATTAGCCCAACACTGTTTTGCCACAACCCTTGCAACCAGTCAGCAATTACTGGCCGAGCCAAATTTTGCCAGTCACACCAGCCAAAATCAGGCTTTTGGTGGCTTATTGGCCCAATGGCAGGGCAATAGTTTGGTGATGCTGGGCGATTACGCGGCAGCTGAACAATGCTATGTCAAGCTCGTCAATTTGTTGGCCGCTGATGATTGTGAAGGCCAGTGTTTAGCAGCGATCAATCGTGGCAATATCGCTTTTGTACGCAACAATTTGCTTGATCATCGTGGCTATGTCAGCTACGACAAAACTGAGCAAGTGTTGTTGCGCGGCGATAAACCACCTGAACATTTTCTAGGGCTGAAATATACCAAGCATCGCCAAGCCCTTGTTCAAGCGCAACAAGCCTATGCCGAAGCATTAATTTTGGCTGAACAAGAGCCAAATTTGGCCCAATATCGCAGCTTGATCATCGCCAATCAAGCCAATATTGCTTGGCTCCAAGCCAATTTGGTGCTTGAGGCTGGTTGGTTTTCTAGCGAGTTGGCGGCAAGCTTGCAGGATTTAGGGGAGCCAGCCCAGCTTTATCAACAAGCCTTGACCTTGTTGCAACAAGCCTTGGCGCTGCTCAACCAAACCACGGCGGATCGGGTGATGCAGGCGGTGTTGTTTGCCAATATCAGCGAAGTGCAATTGTTGCTGAAGCAGCCAGCCGAGGCCTTGAGTGCCGCCCAAAATTGCTTGAAAGCGCTGAATCTGAGTGATCTTAATCCTCAAGCGGCCTTGAAACAAGCCCAAATGCGCGGCGTGTTGATTCCCGATGCTGGCTGGCGGGTTTGGTTGACCATGGCACGAGCCTACGAAGCACTCAATGATCTGCCCAAAGCCCAACAAGCCTATGCCAATGCCTGCGAATTGGTGCAAATGTTACGTAATAATGTACAGCAAAGCGATTGGCAAATGGCCGCGCTGCAAGATAAATTTCAGGTGTTCGAATGCGCCATGCATTTTCATTTCAACCATTCCAACGATCGTAGCAGCTTATTGCAATTGAGTGAAAGCCTGCGTGCCCATGGCTTTGAACAACTGCTTGAGGCTAGCCAAATTGATCGTGAGCGTGAACTTAGCCCTGAGTTAAAGCAGCAACGACTAGCCCTGGCCGCCGCGTTGGCCGCGCGAAGTATGGCGATTCGCTTGGCGATGCAACAGCCCGCTGGCGATGATCTAGTTAAATTATTGAACGATCAGCGTGCCGCATTTGCCGATTGGCAAGCACTTCAAAGCAGCATTGCCCAAGCCTTGGAAAGCCAAAATCAAGAACTCCAGCCGCAGCTAGTAACCTGGCCAAGCTTGCAAACAGCCTTGACCGAACGACCCAACACGGTGATTTTGAGCTTTACGATTGGCAGCGAATGGAGCTATTTGCTGTATGCCAATGGTCAGCAGCTACAAGCATTTGAGCTAGCCTGCCGCGCCAAAATTGAATATGCTGTGGCCCGCTTGATTTGGTATGCTCAGCGTGGGGCTGCTCGTTGGCAAGAATTTGTTCGAGCCAATCGCCATGTCGTTGAGTGTTTGCTTGGGCCACTATGGGCAGCGGGGCAAAAAGAGCAACTGCGCGGCAAACAATTAATCATCATTCCAGATGGAATTTTGTATTATTTGCCCTTTGATTTACTGTTTTTTGATGATCCCGTTGATGCCAATCAACAGCCGCTTGATCCAGCGACCTATCGCCAAAAAGCCCCTAACCAAGCTACGCCTGAGCAAATTTGCCGTGATCTTGTGCCATTTTATTGGCTGAATCACGCCACAATTTCCACTGCCCAATCGATTAGCCTTTGGCTGCAACTTCAGCAACAAACAGCAACGCCAGCGCCAAATTTGGCGCTAGGCGTTTACAACATCAACTACCAAACCAATGTGCCCAGCGTCTATCCAGGCCATATTTACGCCCAAGAATTGCTGATTAGCTACAACGATTTGAGCCAAACTAGTGTGCTCAGTAAGGTATTAGGCGATTTGGCTGAGCATGGAACCACCTTGCAACTAACCGCTTGGCAAGCAGATCACACGCCCTATCAAGCTGAATTTCAATCCAACGAAGCTAATTTCAAGCGAATTTTGACTGAGCAGGCCATTCGCTACATCATTTTTGCAGGCCATGGCGTGTTCAACGATAAATATCCGCAATTTTCGGGCTTGGTGTTTAATTTGGCAGCGCCTGATTGCAGTAGCGATCAGAGCGGGCAAGATGGATTTTTGGGCATTCATGACCTTTTTGAATTACGCATGCCCAATACCGAATTGATTTTTTTGGCAGCATGCCAAGGTGGTTTGGGCCTAATTTCACGTGGCGAGGGCATCAATGGTCTGACTCGCGCCTTGATGTTTCGCGGTAGTCCGACAATTATTGCTAGTTTGTGGTCGGTTGATGTGTTGGCAACCATGGATTTAGTTGAGGCTTATTTTGAGTTGCTGAGCCAACAACCAAGCGCTGATAAAGCCGAAATCTTGACCAAGGCTAAGCAAAAAATGCTGGCCCAGCCTGATAAACCGCATTTAGTCCATCCATTTTATTGGGCCGCTTTTATTCCGATTGGAAAACGCTAGAAGGAGCAATCTATGCCAAATCGTTTGCTGGTCGTGGCAATTGGAGTTAGTGTCTATGCCAATCCGGCGATTCCACCGTTGCCAACCTGCCGTGATGATGCCCAAGTTTTTTTGAATGCGCTGCGACCCTTGAGCACTCAGCCCTTACTTGAGCGAGTCTTGTTTGATGATCAAGCCACCAAAGCCAATATTCAGGCGACCTTGGAATGGTTGGCGGGCGAAGTCTCCGTTGATGATCTGGCGATTGTCTATTATTCAGGCCATGGAGCCAGCTTCGACGACGATAATGGTGACGAGAGCGATGGTAAAGAGGAGTTTTTGTGTCCGTATGAATGTGGCTTGGAGCAAGGTGTAGGCAGTTTTGTGCGCGATGATGAATTACGCGTTTGGCTGACCCCAATTCGTGAAAAAGCCCCGTTATTGGTGGTGCTCGACGCTTGCCATAGTGGCACAGGCGCGATGGCTCCAGCAGGCTTGATCGCCAAAGAATTACCAGCAGGCTTGGTTAAGCAAATTATTGGCAATGCCACGATTCCTGCTAGCGCTGGTGGCGATCCAATTCCTGCCAATCAAGTGCTTTTGGCTGGCTGCCAAGATAGCGAACAATCCTACATTTTGCCTGGTGAGCCAAACTCGTTATTCACAGCCAAGTTGGTCGAGCAAATCGCCGCTGGCCAAACTACTGATATTCAAGCCCTATTTGAAGCAACCTATAATGCCGTGCTCGATGCTAGCGATCTAGCGGGCATTCAGCAAACCCCGAAGATTAGTAATGGGCTGAATGCGCCGCTTGCACTGCGATCAGCCTAACCCGAATATCCCCTCTACGGGGTACTTAAAACAGGACGAACAACAAGGCAAATAATTGACAAAGGGGGGATAATAAAGCGAATCTAGATAGCTAAGGAATCCCCTCTATGGTTATGCGCTTGCAAGCCTGGCTTCAACGTTTGCCCCAACAACATGTGGTCGAACGTCGCCAAGCCATGTTGCTACAACATATGGTACTCACGCTAATCCTAGTTTCGGCGATTGGAGTTATTACCGCACCCATTACTAGCGGCTCCTCGAATCAAATGCTGTTGGCAGCGGTTTGCTATGGTGTGATGGGCTTGAGTTCGTTGTTGGTGCTATGGCGGATTCGCTTTAATGCCCTGCAACAAGCAATTTTGATTTTACTCAGCAATTTTCTCATCCAATTGTTGATTTCATTTTGGGCAATTGGTGTGTATACCCAAGCGGTTGGCTTTACACTAGTTTCATTCTCGATGCCAATTGTCTTAGCTGGGTTGTTGAGCAATCGGCGAGTTGTTTTAGCTATGACCAGCCTATCGCTGACGATTTTTCTGCTAATCGGTTTGGCAGAATCGCGTGGCTTAGCGGGTAAATTGTTGTTGCCAATTAATCTTCAAGCAATTGTTGGTACATTTAGCTTGCTAACAATTCTTCAGGCAGTGATTGTTGATCGCTTTGGTAGCAACCTACGCCACACCTTGCACGAAGCCTTAGAGCGTGATGCTAAACTGAACCAATTACGCGATTCATTGGAAATCACGGTTAACGAGCGAACCACTAGCCTGAGTCAAGCGCTGGCCGAGCTTGAACAACGCGAGCTTGATTTACAGCATACCTTAGCTACATTGCAACATAGCAAACAGATTTTTACCCAGCTCAGCACCCCAGTCTTGCCAATTTTGCCACGAATTTTGGTTATTCCCTTGGTTGGCGAGGTTTCGGGCGAACGCGCTGAAGCTTTTGCTGAAAACATTTTCAATGCAATTGAAGCCAACAAAGCCCATACAATCATTCTTGATGTAACTGGCGTAACCACCATCGATACCTTTATTGGTAAGGCTTTGCTACATATCGCTGGAACTGTGCGTTTTCTTGAGGTTCGCACTATTTTGGTCGGTTTACGGCCCGAAGTTGCCGAAACGCTGATCGCACTCCACATCAATTTCCCAGCAATTCAGACCTTTGCAAATCTTGAACAAGCAGTTTTATCGCTGATTAATCAACGGCTGGAATTGAATTAGTACCAAAGAGGAACAGGTTATGCTGAGCCGCTGGCGCTTATGGTTTGCCCAATTACCACAAACCAACCTGATTGAACGCCGCCAATCCCGTGCATTCCAAGCGATTGTGCTGGGTTTATTTGGAATTGCGATCGTTGGAGTGCTCAGTTCAGCGGTTATTTTTTTGATTTTTCCTGCCACCCCCGATACCTTCAAACAACTGCTCATGGCGATGGGTGCTTATTCAACCATGGGCATCGGTGCGGCGATTGCGCTCCAGCAGCTACGCCGTAATCATTTGCAACGAGCGGCAATGATTGTGAGTGCTAGCATTCAATTGATGTTACTGATAGGCTATGCGGTCGTTGGGATTTTACGTGAAAATAGCACCTATGGTTTTGTCTTTTTTACGATTCCTTTAATTATCAGTGCGCTACTGAATAATCGAAAAGTCTTGATTTTGAATGCAATTACCTCAATTGTAATTGTAGCTTCAATTGGTATACTTGAATCGGCTGGCATTTTACAACCAATCGATATGATCGAAAATTTTTGGGTTATTTTTGTGACGATGACGATTGCAATTGTCAGCCAAGCCTTATTAGTTGAACGATTTGGCAGTAGCTTGCACATGGAGATTTACAATTTACTCCAGCGTGAAGATGAATCACAGCAATTACAGCATCTATTAGAGCAAAAAGTTACCGAACGCAACCAGCGACTCCAACAAGCACTGAATGATTTAGCACAACGTGAGAAAATTCTCCAGAAAGCTCTCAACGAATTACAAACCAGTCAAACGATTGTGGCTCAATTAAATATTCCAGTTATTCCAGTTTTGCCACGGGTGTTAATTGCGCCCTTGATTGGCGAAATGACCGCTGAGCATGCACAAACTTTACGCCACGATATTTTTGCAGCAATCGAACGTTCGAGTGCCCATACGATCATTTTGGATATTACGGGAGTTTCATTAATTGATCGAGTTGTAGCCGAAACAATTATTCAAATTGCCAAAACTGGCCAATTGCTTGGCACAAAAACAATTTTGGTTGGCTTGCGTCCTGAAGTTGCCACAGCCTTAGTTTCGCTTGATATGCAAGCAAATTTGGTAAAAAATTATCTGACGCTCGAAAAAGCCATTCAGTCACTGCTCCAAACCCATGTGCGGCGAGCAGCTTAATCAATGTCGTCCGTTTCAGTTTCATCCGATTCGCTATTTGATTGCAGCTCTTGCCAAAGTTGATCAAGCACAGGTTTGATTGTGTCGAAGCCAAAACCGCGCCGTTGCAGTAAGCCCGCCATTTTGCGGCTAAACGCCATTTTAGTTGGTTCGTTGGCATAGCGCCGCAAGGCAGTACGCGCAACGGTGAAAGCTCGTGCTTGTTCTTCATTCTGATCAGTTAATTCATTCAACACTTCGCTAATTAATTCGCGTTTGACCCCTTTTTGACTCAGCTCTGCTTGAATTACTCTGGCTCCCTTAGGCCGATGCTGTTGGCGATTTTCGACCCAAAACCGTGCAAAAGCCTCATCATTAACCAAGCCAAGTTGAGCCAATTTTTCAATTGCCAAATCGATATGTTCATTAGGAAATTCACGTTGGCGCAAGCGCGTGCGAATTTCTTGGCTAGAGCGTGGCCGAGCCGCCAGAAAAACTAAGGCGGCATTGTAGGCTTTATCGATCTCTTCAGCCTTGGCGATGGCTTGCCAATCGGCTTCACTCAGCACCTTGCCTTTGTATAACCCTTGCTGTTCCAATGTGCGCAAGCTAATACCCAAGGCAAACACCGAATCGATATACAAATTGACCCGTTCATGATCGCGCTGTTGAATTTCGAGCATGGTGATGGTTCCTGTTGGCATGGCAATTCCTCAAACAAAAAGGCGTAGCATTGGTGTGCTACGCCCTCTTTAATCAATTAATAACACTGACTATTCGTCGTCGAAAATCCCATCGCCATCATCGGCAGGCGCAGCACCGTTGGCAGCCGCCGCCCCAACAATAACCTTGGCGGTAGGCGCACCTGGTGAAGCCGCCCGAATCATCTTTTCGATTTCATCGGCTAAAGCTGGATTATCTTTGAGGAATTGTTTAGCATTTTCGCGGCCTTGGCCCAAGCGATCATCGCCAAGGTAGAACCAAGCCCCGCTCTTGCGCAGAATTTCCATGGTCACACCAACATCAACGATATTGCCTTCGCGCGAGATGCCTTCGTTATACATAATATCGAACTCAGCTTGGCGGAAAGGTGGTGCAACTTTATTTTTAACAACTTTGACCCGTGCACGAGCGCCAGTCACATCTTGACCTTGCTTGATACTTTCAACTTTGCGAATATCTAAACGCACCGAGGCATAGAATTTGAGTGCATTGCCGCCAGTGGTGGTTTCAGGGTTACCAAACATCACACCGATTTTCATCCGCAATTGGTTGATGAAAATCAAAGCAGTGCGTGATTTGGAGACAGCGCCCGAGAGCTTGCGCAAGGCTTGCGACATCAAACGGGCTTGCAAACCAACGTGTGAATCGCCCATGTCGCCTTCAATTTCGGCGCGTGGTACGAGCGCTGCTACCGAGTCAACCACAATCACATCGATTGCGCCTGAGCGCACCAAGGTTTCGCAAATTTCAAGCGCTTGCTCGCCAGTGTCAGGTTGTGAGACCAACAAGTCTTCAACGTTGACCCCACAATTGGCGGCATAAACGGGATCAAAAGCATGTTCAGCATCGATAAAGGCCGCAACGCCACCCATTTTTTGGGTTTCGGCCACAATATGTTGGGTCAGGGTGGTTTTCCCTGAGCTTTCTGGACCATAAATTTCAATCACCCGACCCCGGGGAATCCCGCCAACCCCAAGCGCCAAATCGAGCGCGATTGAGCCAGTTGGAATTGCTTCGATCGATAAGCGTTGATCGCTCATACGCATAATTGCGCCTTTACCAAATTGGCGATCAATCTGACTGAGGGCGGCGGCCAGAGCCTTTTCTTTTTCGGGTGAGATTGCCATTACTCGGACTCCTTGTAGATACTCTTGCTTACGAAAAAGTGCGACAGACTTGCACGTCGCCACTGCAAGCCAGTATAGCACACTTGTTCGTCAAGTACAAGGCTTTTTTTCCTAGTTTGGCTAGTACTTTTGCTTTAACCAAACATAATCCTTTGACTTTTAAGCCTATAGCGGTATAATCCATCACCTATAGAGATTAACTTAATTTTGTTAATTACTACTCCGTATCGTCCCCCCTAAATCACTCCTGTGGGGCGATGGCATAGTGGTATACTTGCTTGGTCTGTTTGAAACTAAAACAAGGCGCACCCTATGTACGATTTACACTGTCATATTCTGCCTGGTATTGATGATGGCCCTGCCGATTGGAGTGGTTCGTTAGCAATTGCCCGCGCCTTAGTTGCCGAAGGTGTGACCTGTGTTGCCGCTACTCCACACGGGCCTGGTTCTTCGCAATCGCGGATCTATCTGCCATCACGCTTGCGCGATTTGGTGGTGCAACTGCGCGAATATTTGCAACGCGCCAAATTAGGCTTACAAGTCGTTTTAGGCACTGAAATGGTGGTTGCCAGCGATTTGACCGAACGTTTGCGTCAAGGTGATCTCTTGGGCTATGGCACGAGTCGCGCTGTTTTATTAGAAACTCCCGCGCATATTGTGATTGAACATCTGCAACGTTCGATTTTTGATTTACAACTAGCAGGCCATCGGGTCATTCTAGCCCACCCCGAACGTACTCGTGTCTTTCAAGATAATCCTAATCTGTTGATCCCATTAATTGAGCGTGGCGTAGTCGTTCAAATAACCGCTGCTAGTTTGGTTGGTTGGCACGGTCAGCGCTTGCAAGATATCACAACTCAAATGGTTTATCATAATTTGGCCCAAATTATTGCTAGCGATGCCCATGCGCCCACTGGTGCGCGTGCTCCCGCTATGCGCGAGGCCTTTCAGGTGGCAACCCAATTGGTTGGTGAACATCGGGCGCGACGGATGGTCGAAGAATTGCCCCATTTGCTGCTGTCTGATGCCCAGATCCCTCTGGCTGAACCCTATTTCATCCAGCCGCAAAAGCAACGTTGGTGGCGACGACGCTAGCCCCATTATTCAATCACGAAAAACGCGAAGCTCACCAAAGTTAAGTTTTAGGGCTTCTCGCAATGGTTGGTTTCAATAACAAAGCTCACCTACGGGGGGCTTTTTTTGTTTTAGGCCATTGGAACAAATAGTGCTAGTTTGCAGTATTACTAGTATCGAGGCTCGTGTGAGGATTTGGTACTATCAGCTTGATGACTAATGAGCTATAGAATATTAATCAAATTCTTAGATTTATAGCCTAAATCACTCAATGATTAATTAAGCTTGATGTGATACGATACAGCTAGATATCCAGTTTTATGAGGGGTGTGTTGATGGTTCTCTTTGCAGTGTTATTAATCCTCTTTGGTGGCATTTTATTGGTTTCGCGCCAATTTCGCGAGCAATGGTTTTATAGCGATACCCGCCGAGGCACAGATGCGGTGTTTACCCAACGGTTACACCAAACGTTTCGCTCAGTTGGTGGCGTATTTATGGTTATTGGGTTGATCATCGTGGTGATCAATACTATTTAACGGCAACTGCGCACAGAATTCCGCACCATTGGTTCTGTGCGCAGCGCTTTTTAAGCCTTGATCAAGCCCTTAGCAACCATTAATTCGGCATTGAGCAACGAACCCCCAGCGGCTCCGCGCAAGGTGTTGTGTCCCAGCAAAACTAATTTGTAATCAAGAATTGGGCAACGGCGAACGCGCCCAACGGTGGTAGCCATGCCGCGTTCGGCATCGCGATCACGGCGTGGCTGTGGGCCATCGGCCAATTCAGTTACCAAAATTGGGTGGGTTGGAGCGCTTGGCAAATTGAGCGTTTGTGGTTCGGCCTTAAACTCACGCAAGGCCGCGATCAATTCGGCTTCATCGCCGGGCGGGCGCTCAAAGGCCAACGATAAACACTCGGTATGCCCATCGATAACCGCCACCCGATTACAATGAGCGCTAATCGTGATCTGGGCTTCTTCCACGCCCTGAGCGCCAAGTGTGCCCAAAAGCTTGCGTGGCTCCCACTCAACTTTTTCTTCTTCACCTTTGATCAACGGCACAACATTATCAATAATATCGAGGCTTGGCACGCCTGGATAGCCTGCGCCTGAAATTGCTTGCATACTCACCAGCAAAACCTTGGTGAGGCCAAAGGCATCGTGCAAAGCTCGCATTGGCAACACAGCGTGGGTGGTTGTACAGTTGGGGTTGGTCAAAATCCCGCCACTCCAACCATAATGTTGGCGTTGCAGTTCCAACAAATTCACATGGTCAGGGTTGACTTCGGGCACTAACAGCGGCACAAGTGGATCGCGGCGATGTGCGCCAGCATTTGAAAAAACCAACGCGCCTGATTTGGCCCAAGCAATTTCGGTCGGGCCAGCAGCATCACTGGGCAAGGCACTGAACACTAAGCCAACATCGCCAACCTGATCAACGGGCTGGACGGTCATCTTGGCAAATTGGCTAGGCATTTCGCCGCCGATCATCCAGCGGCCAGCTTCGGACAAGGTCTTACCAGCCGAACGCTCCGAAGCGGCAACTAGCGTTACTTCAAAATAGGGGTGATCGATCAACAAACTCAAAAAGCGTTGTCCAACCATCCCTGTTGCGCCTAGCACACCAACAGGAATCTTCTTCATACCAAAAGCCTCCGCAGTGGGAATGTATCTGAATTAGCACCATTGCTCATCAGCGTCGTTGCTGCGGGCATTATAGCAACTCCACGCGGCCCTGCAACGTACCTAGGTTTGATGTTAATAGATTAGGGGGTTTTAGATGATTGATATTGATATTCGCAATCGAGTTACAACCTTGGAGCGCGAAGTTTTCGCATTACGCAGTGAATTGCGTTCGCTCAGAAATGAAGTGCGCCAAGGAAGTATTCCTCAAAACAAAATGCGCCACCAGCCAACGACCGAGCGCAATTTGGCTCCAGAACGTGAGCCAGAAGCCTTGGTTGATGTTGCCCAACAGCTTTCCGAACAGGTTTCGAGCGAGGAAATTGGGGCATATTTGAAGCGCCGCCGCGTAACTGCCAACGATATTCAACTAACTGAGCAGGATCTGGAGCGCAATCGCACCCGTAAGAATCTGTCGGATCATAGCAAACTCGCTGGATCTGCTACAATCAATGCTTTTTATAGTCATGCTCACTTATTCATTATTTTATTTGGCTTGATTATGCTACTGGTGCTTTTGCTGACGATGCTCTAATCGGCATTCAAATTGGCGACACCAGCCAAATAGCTGCGCACGGCCAAATCGAAGGTGCTGCTTAAATCGCCGCCACGCTGGAGTTGTTGATTGAGTTCGAGCAGCACAAAGCCATGAATCAGCCCTAACAAGCCGCGCAAAGCTGCCAACGAGGCTGCTTCACCGCTAATTTGGGCCATGATTGCCTGAATTGGCAATACCATTTCAACCAACAACGCCGGATCAGCCCGTTGTTCAGGGCTAGCAGCAGTTAGGGCTAAAGCATAATTTTTGGGCTGCCCATGAGCAAATTGGCGATGCCCATGGCTAATTGCTAACAACTGGTTTTGCGCATCATTTGGGCTATTGGCTAACGCTTGATCATACGCCGCAAATAGTTGTTGAATTGTGACGGTAACCACACCTTTGAGCAGAGCATTTTTGTTGGCTACATAGCGATATAGCGATGGAGCTTTGATGCCCAACTCGCTGGCAAGGCTGGCTAAGGCCAATTGTTCGACCCCATCGCGTTCAATCAAGGTTTGGGCGGTACGAATAATCGTTGGATAATCGGTTTGGGCTGGGTAGGCCATTACTGCTCCTCTAAACTCGCCCCAAATGGGTATCTTTGAATTGAGTTGGGTATTTTAGCCCATAGCCAAGCATGCGATCAAGCCCAATATGTGCTAACCAGATCAAGCCAATTTGCAGGCCGACTTGCCAATCGTTCAGCACTCCAAAGGCCAAAAAGCTCAATGGCCAAAGCGTAATATGGCCGAAATTATAGCAAATGCTGCCAACCTTTGGCCCCCACAAATAGCCAAGCATCACGATATCAGGCACAAACAAGGCCAAACCAAATTGCCACCAACTAAAGCCTTGCCAACGATAGCCCAATACTGCAATTAGCAATAAACCCAAGCCTTCAGCATGCAATAAGCGTTTAACCAAACTGATATTTGGCATCATTCACCTCAAGACTAATTTAATTAGTTTATAAGACTAATATTATTAGTTTTTAGGGTGTTTGTCAAGACTAAATCTATTAGTTTTACAATTAGGCTTGGTATTTGCGCCGCCATTCGGCCACGGTCAAAATTTCTTCGCGTGGCGCTTGCTCGACATCTGCCAAACAAGCATCGAATTGTGCAGTTACTTCAGCTGAATCAAAGCTATTGCTACGGCCAATCACCACAATTTGGCTGTACGGAGTGGTTGCTCCCCATGGTTCGCCGAGCCGCAAACTAGCGCGTTTGCCCGCCAATTGGACAATTGCTCGCCGTTCAGGTGCTTCGGCCAAATACACAATGCCTTTGGCCCGAAAAATTGAAGTTGGCAATTGCTGAAAGGCTTGTTGTAGGTTGCTCATGGTAAAAGGCTGCTCTGTTTGGTAATTCCAGGTTTGCCATTCTTCGCTATGTTGATGCTGGGTGGGATGAGCTTCAGCCTGCAAATCGATGCGATATTGGCCTACGCCCAGCAGCAAATCAACTGGAACCTCGCCATATTCAGCGGTCAAAATTCGTGCCCGTGGCACAATTGTCTGAATCCAAGCGATCACTCGTTGCTGCTGCTCAGCATCAACCAAATCGATTTTATTAATCACCACAAGATCGGCAGCGGTAATTTGATCGACCACCTGAATCAATTGTTCGCGTTGTTGGTGAATACTCTCAGCATCAACCACCGCCACAATTGAATCGAGATTGATCAACGAGCGCAGGGCTGGCAAACGGAAGGTCAAGGCTACCGAAACTGGGTCGGAAACGCCACTAGCCTCGACGATAATATATTCAGGTCGATCCTCGCGATCGAGCAATTCAAGAGTGGTGGTCAATAAATCCTCGCGAATTGTGCAGCAAATACAGCCATTCGCCAAATTAATTACAGCGTCGTTTTCAACCCCAACCACCAACTGCGAATCAATATTAATCTCGCCAAAATCGTTGACCAACACCGCGATTTTGAGGCCATGCTGGGCACTAAGCAGCCGATTGAGCAACGTCGTTTTGCCTGCGCCCAAAAAGCCCGTCAAAATTGTCATTGGAATAGCGGTTGCTTCACTCATCACACACTCCTGATTGCTTTTTAACCCGAAGATCGCGAAGGATCGCTACATTAATCTTCGTGGTACTTCGTGTCCTTCGTGGTTAAAAATAAAAACCCCTTATCCTCAATCAGGACAAGGGGCTGAGCCAAAGCCTAATTTAGCTGACGGTTACTTTGGTCATGCTATCGCCTTGGCGAATTGCATTGACGACATCTTGGCCCTCGGTGACCTTGCCAAACACGGTATGGCGGCCATCAAGGTGGGGTTGCGGACTATGGGTGATGAAGAATTGTGAGCCGTTGGTGTTGGCTCCAGCATTGGCCATCGACAGCACACAGGTTTCGTGTTTAAGTGGATTGCCCTTGAATTCATCTTCGAAGCGATAGCCTGGGCCACCCGTGCCCGTGCCAGTTGGATCGCCACCTTGAATCATAAAGTTTGAGATCACGCGGTGGAAGACGATGCCATCGTAAAACCCTTCGTTGATCAAGAACACAAAGTTATTGACAGTTTTGGGTGCATACTCAGGATACAACTCAATTTTGATTGTGCCTTTGGTTGTTTCCATGGTGACGACATAGTGCTTGGTAGTGTCAATCGACATCGCTGGCGCTGACTTCCATTGTTTTGCGGCCACGTGAGACCCCTTTCGACTAAAGAATCGTGAAAACATTATCACCCTAGGGTTATAACACAAGAAAGCGACCGCAAGCAATTGGCGGTCGCTCAAAGCAACATCTGCTACGACGCGAGCTACTCAGGCTTGCCTTGGCGAACCAGCAGTTTCAAGCTATTACTGGCCGAGAAGCCAGGAGTTTTGGTAGCTTCGATTGTCATCCGTTCGCGGGTTTTGGGGTTGACCCCTTGGCGAGCTTGGCGCTCGCGCACTTCAAAGGTACCAAACCCCGTCAAGACCACTTTTTCGCCAGCTTGCAAGCGCTCGCTGACCACATCCAACATAGCATCGACAACGCGGCGTGCCTCTTTTTTAGAAATGCCGGTGCGTTCAGCGACCTCAGCAATGAACTCGATTTTTTGCATTGCACGCTCCTTAATCCTAGCGAAGCTACAATCATTACCGTCGATTATACCATAAGGATTAAGCGCTGTGGGACATTTTAGCCCATTAGATAGGCCAATTTACTCATTATGGTTGCTTGCCCTGAATACCGCAGCATGCTATACTTGCGTACATTCATCGAAGCTACGATGACCGATTAAGCACCCGGAGGAAACCGTATGCCACAGACACGCATTGTCATCGCCGATGACGAATCGCTGATTCGTATGAATCTGCGTGAAACGTTAGTTGGCCTCGGCTATCTTGTCGTTGGGGAAGCTGGTGATGGCGTGAGCGTTATCAACCTTGCCCGCGAACTACGCCCCGACGTAGTGGTGATGGACATCAAAATGCCCAAACTGGATGGTATCCAGGCAGCCAAAGTGCTGACTGAAGAGAAAATTGCCCCGGTCTTGCTCTTGACCGCCCACAGCGACAAAGAGTTGGTCGAGCGCGCCCGCGACGCTGGTGTTGTGGGGTATCTCAGCAAGCCCTTTCGCGATAGCGATTTGATGCCAGCACTCGAAATTGCCCGCGCCCGTTTTGAAGAGTTCCTGACCCTCGAACAACAAGTCGGCGACCTGAAGGAAACGCTCGAAACTCGCAAGATTATCGAACGCGCCAAGGGTATGTTAATGGATTCTCAAGGGCTGAAGGAATCGGAAGCCTTCCGCAAGATTCAGCAGTTGAGCATGAATACCCGCAAGTCGATGCGCGAAGTTGCCTCGGCCTTGCTGTTGGCCAACCAGATGGAGCAACAAAAGTAAGTGATGCTGCGTCGCCCCTCTCAGCAACAACTGGTCGCTGTGCTGCGGGCGACGTTGCCTTTATTGCTAGCCGCCTTTTTGGGCGGCTTGTTGGCTTTAGCGCTCCAACCTAAACCACCTAGCCAAACCATCATTCAAGTCGTTACCCCAACGGTGCTCAAAGCCGCTGCCACCGAAGTGCTGCCTGCCCCAGCCCCCACGCCCCTACCCGCCACACCCACAATTATCGTCTTCCCCGAAGATACGATTTCGTTGGAGTTGGTGACGCTGCGCCGCGATTTGGAGTTTACGGTCGGTAGTTTGCACTTGTTGCGGGCCACCATCCGCATCCAAAATGCTCGCATCGCCCACCACGATTTGCAAACCAGCAATGTTGAAGCGCAACTCGATTTGGCCCAAGCCGATTTGGATGCAGCTTTTCCACTGGTAAGCGATGAAGTTCGCGCTGCCATCCAAGGCCTCAATGACCAAATTAACTACTTACGCGACGATCTAGCGATTCGCCCCGAAACCATCGATTCGCGTCTTGCCGATTTAACCGAGCAAGTGCTCGTTTTAGCCAATCGCGATTTACCCTGAGTAAGAACATAGAGCATAGGGATAAGGATGAGGGATGAAAGAGCAGAAGTTCATAGTCTTCATCTTTTTTGCCACAGATTCCCACAGATTTTAGGATGAGGCTCTTGGCTTCCTCCCTCATCCTTCATCCTTTATACTTTTGCCAACCGTCGTTGTCCCTTGAATAAGGCGTTGCTGCACGTTCTTGCGGGTCAGGCCATCCCTGCAATTGAGCAAATCAGGCTGATTAACACTAAAACCAATACTAAGCGCAAAGCCCATGGGTTGGGCGGGGTTTTGGGTTCGGATGGTTGGGTGCGGCGTGGAGCAAACAGGATTTTGGGTGGGGTCAGCAAGCGCAATAATTCAGTTCGCGCTGCATCACCCAACTCGCCTTCGGGGTCGACCAACGAAACGTGGTCAAAATGGGCTTGGGCTTGCTCGCGATCATTAGACCCTCCTGTGATCCTGAATTCGGCACTCGTATCATACCCGAGAGGTCGTGGCGGGTCTCGCTATGCTTAAAAACTTACCCTCGTAAGGGTGGTGAATGATTCAACAATGGATAATTTTTTAGGAGCCTTGTTCGCGTTGCAAGCTCGTCGGAAATTCGGGCAAGGGATTGCCTGCGCGTTTAGCCAACACTCGCTCGTAAATTGCTTCGATCTGGCGAGCGGCTAGCTCCCAGGAATGTTCGTTGACCGCACGGGTTCGCACCGTTTGGGCTAAATTATGCCGCCGTTCGGGGTTATCGATCAAACCCAGAATTTCATCGGCCAGCGATTGGGCATCGCCAAACTTGGCATAGACCCCAGCGTCGCCTAAAATTTCGTGGCTAACTGGTGTATCGAACGTGATCACAGGCAAGCCAACCGCCATATAATTGGGAATTTTGCCAGCACCTTCGGTTGCCGACATTTTGGGGGCAACTGCCACGTCGCCCAAGGCCAAGTAGGCATGGGCATCTTTATATAAAATCCGGCCTGGCATAGTCACGATATCAGCAACGCCCAGCGATTCGGCCAAGGCCAAATACGAACGCACATCGGGGTAGCCCATAATTAAGAAATGCACATCATCGCGTTGTTGGCGAATAATTTGGGCGGCTTCAAGCAAGACATTTGTGCCTTGATAGGCTGCCAGCAAGCCCAAATAGGCCACGATTTTGCGGCCTGCCGGAATTCCTAGCTCGCTGCGAATGCGTTCGCGTTCGGTATGCCACTCGGCTGAGCTATCGAACGGCTTAAAGCGATCGGTATTAACGCTATCTGGCACAGTGTAAAGCCGCTCCGCCGGAAATTTCCAATCATCGCGCAGCATATTGGCGGCGTTGAAGGAGCTGGTCAGCACCGCATCTGCTGTGCGATTAATTTTATCTTCGAGCCAGTGGAATGGCTTATAAAACATGCCATCACGTTTAAGAAACCCATGATCAAGCATTTCGGCGGTGAGGCTGCCTTGATAATCGAATACCAACGGAACCTTGAACATGCGTGAAAGCACGCTGCCAATCAAAGCCGATTCGTGAATATGCGCATGGATTAAATCAGGCTTGATCTCCATGGCCACGCGTAAGGCTCGCCACGAAAGTGCCACATCCAAATACATTTTATGATGCGAAGCACCGACCATCGTTCGCTTGACCCATGGCACATCCCATGAGCGGCGAATTTCAAAGCCTGGCATATTATCGCCGTTATGATAGGTTGCAATAACAATGCGATGACCTAATTTTTGCAGGGCGCGAGTTTCTTCCCAAATCCGAACGTGTGCGCCGTAATCTGCAAAAAACGAGGTTGAGGCAATGCTAAGGATGGTGTAACCCATGCACGAAACTCCTTTAAGGTCAGGGCTATTCTAACGCATCTCATCAGGAGGGCAAGTTTTGCTCCCTCAAACAAAAAAAGCGCCGCTAGAAACAAAGCTAGCAGCGCTTGATTAAGTTTATCTGTACGTTGAGTTTAGCTAAATAATGCGCTCAAGGAAAGATCTTTGTGAATCCGAATAATGGCTTCGGCAAACAACGAAGCTACCGAGATTTGGGCAATCCGCGCGGCGCTGGCTTCGGCAGGCAAGGGAATCGTGTCGGTAACTAGCACTTCTTCCATCACCGAATCGCCCAGCAATTCGACCGCATTGCCAGCAAAAATGCCGTGAGTGGCACAGGCCACCACGCTAATTGCGCCGCGTTCTTTGAGGGTTTTGGCGGCTTCGGCCAAGGTTCCCCCGGTTGAAATCATGTCGTCGAAGATCACTGCGTGCTTGCCAGCAACGTCGCCGACCATTTCGACCACTTCGGAAACATCGGGGGCAGGGCGTTGCTTGGCAATAATCGCCAAACTTGCGCCGATGCGTTCGCGGAATTTGTTGGCGCGACCCACGCCGCCAGCATCGGGCGAAACCACCACGACATTTTTCATGTTGCGACTGCGAAAGTGGTCGGCAATCAGTGGGCCGGCTTGCAAGTGATCAACTGGAATATCGAAAAAGCCCTCGATTGCTGGCGCATGCAAATCCATGGTCAGCACCCGATCAGCTCCGGCGGTCGCAATCAAATTGGCGACCAATTTGGCCGAGATTGGCTCACGCCCAGTGGTTTTCTTCTCTTGCTTGGCATAGCCATAGTAAGGAATCACCGCTGTTACCCGTTGAGCCGAAGCTCGGCGTAGGGCATCGATCATCAACAACAACTCCATGAGGTGATGATCAACTGGCGTAGTTAAGGATTGCACGATAAATACATCGGAGCCACGGACGTTTTCTTCAAGCTGCACGCGAGTTTCGCCATTCTTGAAAACGCCGACAATAGCCCGACCTAAATTCAAATTCAGATGCGATGCGATACTGCGAGCTAACGGGATGTTGGCATTACCCGTAAAAATCTGCAATCGCCCGTCCATTCGATGCCCCCCAAGTTAGTAATTGGTCAATGAAAAAAAACCGTTGCCTACTCGTTCTCACTCTGCTCAAACTTGCGGTGGCGAATGACGCGGGCTGGCATACCCACGGCCACGCCGCCATCAGGTATATCTTTGGTCACAACTGAACCGGCTCCTGTGATTGCGCCTGCGCCAATTTTGACTGGCGCACGTAACAACGAATCGGAGCCAATAAAGGCATTCGCGCCAATTTCGGTGTGATGCTTTTTGCCATCAGCAGTAAAATTGCAGGTAATCGTGCCAGCACCAATATTAACATTCTCGCCGATTGTGGCATCGCCAACATAGGAAAAATGGCCCATTTTCGTGCCAGCACCAAGGGTTGCGTTTTTCACCTCGCCGAAGTTGCCCATATGCACATGCTCCATAAGGTGTGCACCGCGGCGCAGATGCCCATACGGCCCGATGTTGGCACCTAGATCCATCTGCGCTTGCTCAACTACTGAATAGCTAATTTTGCAATAGTCGCCAATTTGCGAATCTTCAATTAAGCTGTTGGGGCCGATCATACAATTTGCCCCGATTGTGGTGCGGCCTTTGAGCAACGTGCCGGGCAGCAAGGTTGTATCCATGCCAACTTGCACATCGTGATCAACAAAGGTCGTGGCGGGATCAACCACGGTCACCCCGGCCAACATCAAGGCGCGAATTTTTCGTGCATTCAAAATTGCCCCAACTTGGGCCAACTGAATCCGATCATTCACCCCCAAGGCTTCATCGGGGTCGCGTAACTGAATAGCAGCTACTGCGCCAAGGCCATGCTCGTGCAGCGCAATCTCGACCAAATCGGTCAAATAATATTCGCCATTCAAGCTATTGGGCTGGACTTGATCGAGGGCATTCCAGAGCCAAGCGCCATCGTAGAGCGCCACGCCTTGGTTGACCTCAGTAATTCGGCGTTGTTCGGGGCTGGCGTTGCGTTCTTCGACAATCGCCTGAACTGCGCCAGTTTCGTCGCGCACAATTCGGCCATAACCAGTTGGCGGATCGGCTTGGAAGCTGACGATTGCGGCTTTGGCGTTGGTGGTGCGGCGCACTGCCAATAATTCAAGCAATGATTCATGGCGCATCAAGGGATCAGCGCCATACAACACTAGCACTTCATCGACCTTGCCTTCGAGTTCGGCGCGAGCTTGGGCCACCGCATGGCCTGTGCCAAGCCGCTCATGTTGCACCACATAGCGATAGCGATGGCCAAAAGCAGCGCTAATTGGGGCTAAAGTATCTTCACTTACGACCAATACAATCTGCTGTGCGCCAACCGCATCGGCCAGACGGGTTACATGCTCAACTAATGGCAATCCGGCAACAGGATGTAAAACTTTCGGTAAGCTCGAACGCATGCGCGTCCCTTGACCAGCAGCCAACACAACCACACCGAGTGTCATAGTTCAACGCTCCCCATTGCAAGCTGAATATCGTAAATCTATCCAAGGGCTATCTTAGCAGAAAATTACGGCTACGTGGGCGCTCCTGCGAGGGAACTTTCGGGGGATGGGTTGCAGTTTAATAGCGATTAAACTGCATGCTCGCCAACACACCTGCGGCGAGCCAATGCAAAACATACAACGTTACCGTGACCGGATGTAAGCCTAGAGCGACAATTAGCCCAGCCAAGCCGAGACTTATGGTATAGCTCAGCCAAACCATCCATGGCTGCCAAACAATCGCCGTAAACCAGCGAATCAGGCCGACTACCAGCCAAAAGCCCAACAATAACGCTAGCCAAAACGAATCGAATAGTGCATACAGCAATAACGGCGCTAGGCCGTACAATAGGCTGCTAGCGATATATTCATGTTTGAGCCGAAACCACATTCGTAGCCTTTCTTAACGATTGGTTGGCGTTTCAGTGTGTAATAGCTTGCCGGTTGCATCAAAAAATTCAACCTTGAGATACTCGCCTGTGCTTGATTGTTGATTGCCAGCTAAGACTATAATGCTATAGGCTGCGCCATTGGTTGGAATCGACGCGGTTTGACCATTCGACTGATGAATCGTGATTGTTTCAGTTTGTTGTTGCAATTGTGGGTCTTCAATCGCGATACAAAACATATCTTCTGCTGGCACAGTCGAATGCCTGACAATGTTCAACACCACGACTTGATTTCCCGTAGCGTGATAATAGATGCCCTCATGGGATTGACTAAAGCCTGAATCACTTGAACCACCAGTAAAAACCCGGCAG
Organism: Herpetosiphon gulosus; assembly: GCF_039545135.1. NCBI lineage: Bacteria > Bacillati > Chloroflexota > Chloroflexia > Herpetosiphonales > Herpetosiphonaceae > Herpetosiphon > Herpetosiphon gulosus. Next base: position 30,107 of record NZ_BAABRU010000027.1, read on the forward strand.
GTTTTACCTGTTGGCGTTTGTAGAAAAACAACCGTATTGGTCGCAGTATTAATCGTGTGTAACAAGCTGGCTTGCTCATTTTGGAGTACTTCATCAATTGCCCGCTGGTTGAGGAATTTGGATTCAAAGCTGCATCCAACGAAGCTCAATAAGACCAACCCGAAGCCAACTCCTCGCCAAATTCGCTGCATGTGCTATTCCTTCAACAATCTATTCGTTATTCATGATGATTATGGATGAACTAAAACTATTCTCCACCCTGTCGAATCAAAAAGATACTATCGGCATCGTGGCTGATAATCAGCAAATCACGTTTGTGCTGAATAATTTCCTCAGGCCAAACTAAATCGTTGGTTCCAAGCAGTTCATTCGCCCGATTATCGCGAATACTGCTTGTGCTAAGCTTGCGATATTGCTGAGCCAACGGTGTAAATAACGTTTCGGCATCGTTGGCAAGCATAATTACCAAATCATAATCCACAAACATCTCAAACCAGATGCCATCAGCTTGGGCAAATGCTTGATTATGGTAGCAAACCACGCTTAAATCCTGCTCCTTGACCATTTGATCAAGCAATTCAGCTGTATCGCGGACTGAAAGCCACTGTTTTTCCGGCTGTGTTTCCGATTCGGCAAATTCCCAATCGAGTTGATATTCTGCAACCTGCCAATTCAGCTTTTGCAAATGCCACGGTTCAATCGGCATATTTCGCCCTAGAATCCAATCAAAGAATTTCGTAAACACCTATTGTTCCTTTACTAATTATGCGTTGGGTATAATTTTGATGCCTACTGCCCTAAAGGCTTCAATCCATGCTTGGGGTTGCTTGGAAACAAAGAAAAAACCAAGTAACGCGTCGTTGGGATGCTTGCGATAATTAATTTCAAAGCCTTGTTTGCCAAACCAAATCCAGTGTTTGCGCAACTTAATATGGCTAATTTGTTCCAATCCAAGCTCAAGCATCACGATTGGTACTAGAAAGTTGCGATGTTTAATCAGTAAACGTTGCTGATTAAAATCAATCGATAAGCCGGTATATATCAGGTTGAATCGTTGATATTCTTGCAGGGTATTCATTCTATTACCTCACATATTCTCATTTAACTAATTCATCTTCTAGCTTGACTTGTAATCTTATTAATCTAAATGCATCGTTACTTTGAAGATATTGCGATTTCTCGCTGATACTCAATGACATTAATCTATCATTTACAGCTATAGCACCAGTTCTTGAAAATGATTCGGTATCCATTTTATTATGACTACGAATATGGAACAGTAATTCAGCAACATTATCAATCTGTTTGATTAATGTTGATTCTCTGCGATAATCATTTTCATCTATAAGCATAAAGATATCGCCGTTTTCAAGGTTGACCGCCAAAAACTCGATTTTAAGCGGGTCATTGGCGATTTTCTCCAAGCTTTCGAGTGTGCCGCTGTAACTGGCGGTAAACTCAGCATTGGCGCTAGCTAAAGTTGGATCAAGCACAATAAACTCTGGTGGCAGCACAACGGTTAAATTGCCTTGTTTAAATGTTTGCCAACCTGCTGGTGGAGTTGCCGGGGTGACTGGCTGAATCGACCAAACATATGCCCCAATCAGGACAATTATGCACAGTAATCCAACGATAATCCAATTTGCGGTACGCATCTCCCGCTCTCTTTCTCGATTAAATAAAGAAACTAATAAAATTAATAATAAAACAGATAAGCGCAATAGAAATAATAATAATATTGAATATTGGATTAAATTTCCTTTGAAAAAGTAAAAATAATCCTGTTAATAGAAATCCTATGGTACCAAAAATTTCAATCCAACGTGTATCACTCGTAAGCATCTTATAGATTTGCATAATTCCTACAGAGGCCGATGACAATCCAGCGATTAGATTGAGTATATTGACATATTTCTGATTCATAACTACTCCCTTCAATGCAATTTAAAACTCGGTTATTCTACGCTAAAGTGCTGGCAGGGTTGCCAACCGACAAGTTTTGTAGGCTACTAAGGCGGGGGTACTGCGCTAGCGTTTGCATTTCGGCGGAGCTGTAGGTTTCAGTATGTTCAATTGGCTGCATTTGTAAATCTCTCAGTGGCAAAATAGGTGGTCTAAGCATAGCAAAAAGCCTCGGCTGCTGGCTCATACCAGAGTCCGAGGCTAGAGATTGATCAATATTAAATTACCAACCTTCAGGTTTTGTTATTGCCCCAGTAGCAGCATCAACGATCATTAAATCATCTCTGGTTGAAATTTGCCATACGTTGAGACAATTGCCAACACCTATATGCGGTTTATAAAGCGCTATTATTGCTTGATTAGCGAATGCTGGATTTTGTTTAACTGCAATATCAATTGCCATTTGTGGGCTAAGCTTTAAATCATTAAACATACGATTGCAATCGGTGTAATCTGTAATTTGAGGATTACTCATTGCTTTAATCTCAGAGTTGTCGTGTGATTCCTGTGTAAATTTGAGATAATTCAATTGTTTTCGTTCTAAATCAATAATTTGTAGCTCAGTATTGGCTGAATCGCTTTTGTAAACAATATCGAACACAAGGTAATTTGTTAATTGATCTCCATAGATTTCTTCAATTTTTGTGTCGAGATATTGATTATAGTCATTATCTGGCACAGTGTTTTGGCAACCAACCAAGATCAAGCCTAAAACCAAACCATAAATCCATTTCATTCTCTTGCTCCTGCAAAACGTAGTTTGTATTGATGGTGCTGATACGCAGGATGTGGATTATAGTTACGATTAATCAATTCTCATAGCCAATTAAGCAAAATGGGTAAACTTGTGGCGCTGGGGTATCATCATTGATCCCATTGTAAATCGAAATCTGTGGAATCAAATATTCGGCGGCAGCAAGGCTTTTGAGTAACCCAAATTCATTTGGCCGACAATCAACTGGCGCGTCATTCCGAATCAATTGTTGATTCTCTGATTCGCAGAGCCATGAGTGAATATTGTGATAATCAAACCAGCCTAGCTCAACCCCAAGCCACAAACCCTGTTGAATTGGCAGTTGCTTGGGTTGCTGAAGCATGATTAAAAATCCTGCTGGTTGCTCATTTGGTCGTTTTTCAGTTTGTTCGGCAATAAATTGCTCATGATACCCTGCTGCCAAGCCAATTCTAACAATCTGTAATTTTTCGCGCTGATTGGGCAATTTGTGGGCAAATTCTTGGGCTAATTCGAGCGTGGTGAATATATTAGGCAGTAATAATCCAGCTTCATTTTTTGTATACCAATCCGCTAAATCTTTTGCCAGCAGATCACTCGGATCAGCGCTGAAATAACTCCACCAGTGCTCAGGCTGTGCGTTGAAACTACAGTCGCGCAACGCATACATCGTTTCTGGAAAAAGCTGCGGATCAAGGTCTGATAGGCGCTGAATCCGGCTCATGAGCAGATAACCACAATCGTACCACATCGCTCAATCTCCATCATCACTATAAAAACTGAATTATGTTACCAAACGTCAGGTTCTACCGGATAATTCTAATAAAGTGATTTTAGGGCAATCGCAACTCCATCTTGCAAACTGGCAACAGTGGTCACGCTGCTAAAATCAATCCCCAAACTTACCAAGGTTTGGGCAACATCAGGCCGAATTCCGGCGATAATCGTCCGAACTCCCAGCAAACGCGCTGCCGCTGTGGCTTGGATTAAGCGCCGCCCAAGCTCGGTATCAATCGTTGGAACCCCGGTTACATCTAAAATGGCAATTTTGGCGCGATGCTGGCTAATCCCATTCAGCAAGGTTTCTTCAATACCCTCGCTGGAGTTAGCTAATTGATCGCCGATTAATGGCATAACTACAGTTTGTTTGAGCACCGGAATCACAGGCAAGCTCAGTTGGCGCAGTTGGTCGCGCAAAGCCGCCTGAGTTGCTTGTTCAACCTGAATTTGGTTATCGCGCTGGCTAATTTCGGCCAAGCTTTGGCTCAATTGAGCATTCAGTTGTTCCCGTTGCAGCGCCAATTCACGCTCGTTGGCTAATTGCTGGGCCAGCTTGGCCTCAGTTTTGGCCACTACGGCAAACGCCCGTTTAGCTCGCCCAACCAATAAATGCACGGTTGTGGCAATAATTCCCAGCACCAGTAATTGACAGAAGAAGTTAATCAATAAGGCCGATTTAGGCACCAAAAATTTAATCGGAATAAGCCCAGTCAACTCGCCGCCAATAATAATCGAAAGAATAATCATCGAAGCAATACAAATAACTGTGGTTGCTCGTGAGGTATTTAACACTATTGTGGCAATTAATGGCGGAACCTGAAATAAAACCCAGACCGAGCCATCAACTTCGCCAATAATTGGCCCAGTTAACGAAAGCATCAAGGTTATCGAGGCCAGATTGACGTAAATTAGCCATTCGACATAGCGCGAACGACGCATAGCAAAGGTTATTGCCAACATCGTGCCAACAATCGCACAAATGCTCAAGCCAATTTGCACTTGTTGGCCGTTGCCAGCAACCAGCAAAATTAGCATAACGGCCAACAACGCTAAACCTTCGACCACACTAAACAACTTAATCCGTTGCTCATTCGAGGTTTGTAGCATATCTTCAATCTGACGGGGCGGGGTGATGGTTTCTGCCATAAATTGCCTCGGGTGCAAGATGTTGTTGCTGCATCCTACCATTATTTAATCAATTTGTGGATTGACAACGCCACTAGACTAGGGGGGATTTTTCCACTATCAACAAGGAGCTAACTATGCGCCGCTTATTTGGGCTATGTTGTTTATGTTGCTTGCTAGCTGGAAGTTGGTCAAGCCGCTCAAGTGTTGGTCGTACAAATCAGCCCATTCCACCCGCCGATTTGCCGCAAGGCGTGGCAGCAGGCGATGTAACTCCCACCAGTGCAGTGCTCTGGGCGCGTTCCGCCAGCCTTGGTTCAGTCAGCTTTGAATATAGTCTCAACGCCAATTTCAATCCAGTTGCTGGCTCAGCCACAGTTATCGTCACCGACACGATGCAACCAGCAAAAACTAGCATCAGCAATTTACAACCGGCTACTAGATATTTTTATCGCGCGACAAATCTCAGCAATGCAGCATTTGCTGGTACATTTCGCACCGCCCCAACCACTGGAACGTATAGCAATTTACGCTTTGGGGCAAGCGGCGATCAACAAGGGGCACTCGCACCGTTTCCAGCCTTAGCCAACGCCGATCAGCGCGAACTTGATTTGTTTATTCATCTTGGCGATTCGATTTATGCTGATATTGGCTCGCCTGTGCTGGGCACGACTGCCAAAACTTTAGCCGAATTTCGCCTCAAACATACCGAAAGTTATAGCACACGGCTGAATTTGAACACGCTGGCCGATTTACGTGCCACAACCGCATGGCTAGCGACAACCGATGATCATGAAGTTGCTAACGATCACGCTGGTGGGGCAGCACCGAGCAGTGATCCACGCTTTTTGCCCACCAATGCTAGCTATATCAATGATACTGATTATTTTGAAGCGGGCTATCAAGCGTTTGTTGAATACAATCCGATTAACGAGCTTTTTTATGGTGCGACTGGCGATCCACGCACGGCCAACGAGCATAAACTCTACCGCTATCAACGATATGGGAATACAGCGGCCTTTTTTGTGCTTGATGGCCGTTCATTTCGTGACCAAAAATTGCCAGCGCCCAATAACACGCCTTCAGAAATTGTGGCCTTTTTGACTGCTGTGTTTAGTCCAACCCGCACCTTGCTTGGCCAAGCCCAACTCAGCCAACTCGAAAGCGATTTGCTCGCCGCTGATCAAGCCAATATCACGTGGAAATTTGTGATCGTGCCTGAGCCAATTCAAAACCTTGGCACGGCAGCCGCCAACGATCGCTTTGAGGGCTATGCTGCCGAACGCAGCCGTATTTTGAGCTTTATCAACGATCATTCAATTGAAAACGTGGTGTTTATTGCCGCCGATATTCATGGCACGGTTGTCAATAATTTAAGCTACCAAACCGCCGCAGGCCAGCCACAAATCCCCACCAACGCTTGGGAAATTTCGGTTGGTTCGGTCGCCACGACTTCGCCATTTGGCATGCGGGTGGCAGCAGGTGCTTTATCAACCGGAATTATTAGCTCAACCACCTACAATAATTATTTACAACTACCCAACGATCAGCAAGATGCAGCGGCGGAAGGTTGGCTCAACACGGTCTTAAATGTATTTGGCTACACGCCAGTGGGCTTGCAGGATGCGCCGTTTGCCGAACGAACTACGCTCTTGCAAGGGCGCTATTTTGCTGGTCACTACTTTGGCTGGACTGAATTTGAAATTAGCCAGCCCGACCAAACCTTGCGCGTTTCGACCTATGGCATCGATACCTACGGAACCAGCGATCTTGCCAATAATCCAGGTGAGGTGGTGAGCCGAGTGCCAGTGATCGTGCAGCAATTCGAGGTTGAGCCAGTCGTTAGCATCTCGCCAACGCTGATGCTCAATTATTTGCCAGTGATAACGAAGTAACGAGAGATTAGGGGCTAGGGCTCAGTGATCAGGGGAAACCGCGAAGGACGCGAAGTTTCGCGAATGTTTGGCTGACTGGTACGCTGAATATGTTCACTATTCAGGTTCCCAACCTAATCTAAACATTCGTGCTCTTCGTGTCCTTCGTGGATCAAAACCTATTTAATGGTCATTGGCAGATATACATCGTGAATGCCAACGCTGAATGTGCCCATCACATCTGGCCCTTGCACCCCGCCATGATCATCGGTGGCATACAACTCAATGTTATAGCGCCGACCAGCGGCACTTGGTTTGAAGCGAATACTGAAATTAACTTGCATGCTAAAGCCCGTTGGCCCGCTGCCAGCGAAATTGCTATCCGCCAAATCGAGAATGGCGCTATCGCTCTCCAACGGATCGCTAGTGCCAGCCGTGGCATAACCAAGTACATCGCCATTACTATCGAGCAGGCTAAATGTGCCCGAAACGCCTTCGGTAAAGCGTGCCCACAAAGCCACGCCATCACTATCGACCAAGCGCAAATCGAGGTGCTCGATAATTCGCCATGGATCGGTGGTATGTGTCCAGCTTACATTGAAGGTCGTTTGCAAATCGACATCAGTGCCACCAATGTTGGGCGTGATGCTGCTCAAGCCAACGATCCCGACTGAAACGCCCAAGGTTACGCTGTTGGAATCGCCGCCGCCTGGCGTTGGGTTGCGCACCAAAACCGAGTATGTGCCTTGGCTGGTGGTCGCGGCCATACTAAATTCGAGCCGATTGCTGTTGATAAAGGTTGTCGTGCGCTCAACCCCAGCCACCACGACCTTGGAGTTGGCCACAAAACCAGTGCCGTTAACTGTAATCCGCACTGCTGGCGGTGGTGGAAAGCCAATCGGCTGACGAATAAAGCGATCAGGCGTGATGTTGCTGATAGTTGGCACTGGATTGCCAGGCACGATCACTTGGGTCGTTACTGTGCGGCTATTGTTACTTGGAAAAGCCTCATTCGCCGGCGATGAAGCTGTGCCAGTGCTGCTAATTGTGCCCACTTGGCTGGGCGTAGCATTAATTGTGATAGTAGCGCTAGCATTGGCCGCCAGCGTGCCCAAATTACAGCGCAAGGTCGTGGAATTGGGGAAACTACACGAGCCTTGCGAGGTTGTAACTTGACCAAAAACCAAGGTATTCGCAAAGGTTTGTTCATACACGACGCTGCTGGCGCTGATTGTGCCCAAATTGCTGACGCTTGCTTTGTAGCTCATTGGGTTGCCAATCGTCACCGGATCAGGCGATTCGCTCAGTTTGAGGCTGAGATCAACTTCAGGTTGTCGCCACTCGGCAAAGCGATGCGAAACTTTATCGCCAGCCCGATCAAACCGCCCGCCAACGTACAAATTATCGCCATTGACCGCTAATGCGCCAACTTCGCTATTTTGCAGGTTGCCACCCGCAACCCCACTGCCTAGCGCATTCCAAGTTGTACCATTCCAACGGGCCACATGATTGACCGTCAAGCCATCCATGCGGCTGAACAAACCACCAGCATACAGGTCGTTACCGCGCACAGCAAGGCTGGTTACAAAACCATCGGTGCCTGTACCAAGCGCCGTCCATGCCAAACTACTATGGTTAAGCAAGGCAATCGCGCGGGTGTTGGCAACCCCGCCAGCACTGGTAAAACGCCCACCAACCGCGACGGTTGTGCTGTTAACATCGGCCAAAGCCAACACTTCGCCATCAGTACCATTGCCAATTGATTGCCACGTTGTGCCGTTCCAGCGGGCGAGATTGCTCGCAGGCCCACCACCAGCGTTGGCAAACAAACCACCAGCGTAGAGTTGGTTCGATTTGAACAACAAACTATTGATAGGGCCATCAGTGCCTGCCCCGACCGCTTGCCATGTACTACCACTCAAACGGGCAATCCGATTGGCGGGCACGCCATCAACCAAGGTAAATTCGCCACCAATGTAAATATCGCTGCCGCTGACCGCAACCGCATTCACCCGACCATTGATGCTAGTAGCCAAGGCTGTCCAGGTTGTACCATTCCAACTAGCTACGCCTGCGGCATCAATTCCGCCAGCCTTGGTAAACTCACCCACAGCAATCAAATCTGTGCCACGTAGCGCGAGATCACGTACATCATCGTTGACCCCACTATCACTGGAGCCAGTCAATGGCGACCAGACTCGATCGACTGGATCAAAGCGAGCGATATTATTGAGCAGGCGATTGCTGCCCAAATCGAAACGCCCAGCAGCAATAATTTCGCCAGAACGTGGCTGAATAGCAAATACTTTGGCGTTGGAGCCTTCGAGGCCGCCAGCCAAGGGGAAGAAGCGATCAGTTGCGCCTGGCAAGAAGCCCTGTTGTGGCACAACCATACCCACAAAATTTAATTCCATGCCATGGGCTGTGCCAAACGCCCCAGCAATAAAGAAGGTATCGCTACCGCTGCCCAAGCGTTCAGCGCGTAAAATCGCCCCGTTTGTACCAAAGGCGTTAGTGGCATTCGGCACAGGCGACCAGATATTGCCATCCCAACGGGCGATGTTGGGCGAGAAAACGCTATTGCCATTGGGGTTGATGCCGCTGCCAAAATTGCCCATCACATAGGTAAAATTGACGTTCTCGACAATCCCACGTACATCGCCAGTCACCCCACGCCCAGCCATGGCGGCCCAAGTATTACCACCAGTCCAAACCGCTGCCCCACCAACATTGGTTACTGCGCCAGCATTGCCAAAACTGCCACCAACGACCACCATATTTGTGCCACGGAAATCAACAAAGCGCACAGTGCCGTTGACTCCATTGCTGCTACCAGTGCCAAGGCTCTGCCACGCCGAGCCTGTCCAGATCGCTACGTTATTGGCGCTGCTGCCCCCAGCCGAGCTAAACGTGCCCCCAGCCACAATTTGGGTGACATTGGCCGGATTGACGGCTAAATCGAGCACTTGGGGCGCAGTTCCACCGCTGATCCCGCTGCTCAATGCCGACCATGTGCCATTGCTGAATTTAGCGATGCGATTGGCGCTCACGCCATCAATTGAAGTGAAGGTTCCTCCAACATACACCACATCGCTACCAGCAACCTGTTGCACCAAAACGGCGGTCACAACTCCATTGACATTGGTTGCCAAGGCCGACCATTGGCCTGTGCCCGAATTCCAACGGGCAATGCCATCGGCGGTAATCCCTCCAGCGCTGCTGAATGAGCCAACCACATAGACCGAACCGCCAGTTGAGGCATCGAGATCATCGACTGGGCCGTTAACCCCACTGCCCATTGTATTCCAGCGATCGCCATCCCAAAAGGCCACCCGATTAGCACTGATGCCAGCGATCCGATCGAATAAACCACCAACAAATAAATCGCCCGATTGCGAGCTGATGGCGCGAATCGTGTTATTTGCCCCAGCGATCAGACCTGTGTTATTCCAAAATTGATCATCGGCGACAGCCTGTAATTCGTCAGGAGCAACCAAAACCTGAGGTTGCGCTTGCGCGGCGGGGAGATTAAAACGAACGATAAGTGCGGCGAGCAAAGTGAGTTGAAGCACCAACCGTGGCATGGAACCCTCCTTAGCGACACATACTACGCTAAGCAGGATATTGATTAACTATCACGCAACTATCACGTTGGTATCACACCATAACTCACAATCGCCAAACTATTGTGACAAATTGAACGTCAGAAGGCAACCATCAACCTTGATCTCTCATTTTGAATGGATATGGTAGGATGAGCGCTCTAGCGTGAGGAATAGCAATGCGATTGTTGTATAAATATGGCCTCGTAGCCTTGATCGCTTGGAGTATAACCAGTTGTTCTCAGTCTGATATTCAAGAAGTGATCAAGCCCAGTGCTACCAGCACACCGATTATCGCGCCCGATACCGCCGCGCCAATTACAAGCGCTAATCAGTGGCAAACTTTAGAGTCAGGCTTGGAGTTTCGCGAAATTGGCTATGATATTACTAATGTGCAGATTCTACGGGTTGATCCAGCCAATTTTCGTTTGCGAGTTGGTTACGATGTGGCCAGCCCAGGCCGAGTGAGCGAATGGGCCGCCGCGCTCAAACCTGTGGCCGTCATCAATGGTGGCTATTTTGATCCGCAAGGCCGAGCAACTGCGCTGACGATTTTTGATGGGGTCGTCAATGGCACATCCTACGATGGCTTTGGGGGAATGTTGGCAGTTGATAGTGCTGATACATGGTCGCTCCGTTCGTTGCGCGAACAACCGTATGATAGCAGCGAAGTGTTGAATCAAGCCCTGCAATCGGCTCCAATGTTGGTGGTTCATGGCGCAGCGATCGAGCAGCCCAACGACGATGGTGATCGAGCACGGCGTAGTGTGGTTGCACTTGATCAGGCTGGGCGCTTGTTGATTATTGTGTGCAGTTGGCCCAGTTTTACCCTGACTGAGCTAAGTCAATGGTTGGTCAAGCAAGATTTAGCAATTGATGCAGCATTAAACCTGGATGGTGGTTCTTCAACAGGTTTAGTCGTTGACAGCGAAAGTCGTGCATTTAAGCTTGATTCGCTGGTGCGTGTGCCCCAAGTGCTACTGGTTGAACGGCGTTAGTACCCCGCCATCCTCGCCTTTTAAGGTTGGGGAATATGAATAGTGGGCGCACCTGCTCGCTTGCACAAGTTCAGCAGGTGCGCGACATCCGTTCAGAAGGCAAGACGGAAGGGTGGTGATCAAAGCTACCCTTGTGCAAAAAACAATACCGCAACCACAATCAAAAACAATAGCACCCAAGCCCCAACGTAGATGGTAATAAATTGACTGACGCTGGCTCCAGTTTTGCCGTTGTATTGCAATTTGCACTGCGGGCATTTAACCAAATTAACCATTTTTGGGCCAACAATCCCACCCCACCAACTCATGGTTACTTTGTTGGGTAGTGGGTTCTGGCAACGTGGGCATGGCACATACGGCGAACTTTGCGGCACTTGATACATCATTACTCCTCAAAACGATATTGATCAACATCGCATAATGGCCGAAAGCCAATCGCTTGATAGATTTTATTCGAAGTTGGGTTGCTTAAATCGGTAAAGAGCATACAAAAACCAAAGCCTTGATTCAACAGATGTTGGCTTAATGCGGCCACAGCATTGCTGGCGTAGCCCTTACCGCGAAATTGGCGTGGGGTAGAAACTGCACCAATGCAGATACCATTCACCGTTGGGCGGCTGGAGCCAAGCGAGGAAACAGGCTTGCCATCAACTTCCCAATACCAAGCGCTGCCCGTAGCGATTTGCCGTTCAGCCACCGCCTGCCAGTTCCAGACCGGCTCGGTTGGCAGTGCCTCAGCATGAAACGCCGCCAGCCACTCAGCCAACCATTCAACATCGGCATTGGTTGCCTGTTTGAGCGAACCAGCAACCGAGCTTGGTGGAATAACTTCGGTCAAGGTATAAATCCGTTCATTCATACTCAACAGAGGTCGTCTGCCGGTTTTGGCTTGCCAAGCCGCGCAAAAAGCTGCGGTTGTGATAGGCGCACTCATTACTCCCGATAATTCAATGTTGTGGTTACACAAGTAATCGGTTAAAGCTTCAGTGGCTTGGTCGACTAAACTGGTATCGCGCAAGGCCGAAATCGTCAGCGCATGTGGCGAGGTCATAACTGATACCCCAACCGTGCCTTGCTCATCGCTAATTGCTGCGAAAAAGGGCGGGTTGGCAGGCAGCCAACCATTTTGAATGCGCATACTCAAGCCGAGAGGAAGATTGTTCTCCGCCTCGTGCTGCAAAAGAAATTCACGGTGCTCATGGATAAACGTATCAACTGAAGAATATTGTTCGACACGCATACATCACCCTCACTAAGCTAGCTGTATGCTGAGTGAGGATAACGCAAACCAACGCCAAAACCATCGTGCTTAAGCAGCAATTTAAGCAGCCAACAAGAGATTTACAGGCTCGCTAGCTACAGTTAAATCAAGTCGTAGCCAATCAATTGTGCCTTGCATCCAAGCCCGTAGGTTTTCGATATAATCACTAACCACCAGCTCAAATTCGCCGTAGTGCGGGCGTTCGGCCACAATTCGCTCAAAAGCTGCTACCTCGGCATAGCACATTTGCTCAACCCGCTCAATTGCGCGACTCCAGCTGCAATGCTCACGCTGCTTGACCAAAACGGCAATGTTTTGTGGCTCTGCAACGGTTAGATCACGCTCTAATGAAGTAATATCGTGCATCCAACAAACCACATTGTTGGTAATTTCGCCTAAACTTTGAAAGGTTGGATCTTGCTTGACCGAGGGTGGCAATAATTCAGCCTGCGCAAAATCGACAAAATCGAGCGAACTTGTGGCCGCACCGATGCGTTGATGCAATTCAACTGCTAGTTGGTTGTTAATTGTTGGTTGATAGGCATTGCAATACACATCGTAAACCCAATCGTGGAGATAGGTGCTCAACATTTGGCCAAAGCGCTCACGCCATTGGTTCGATGTCAGGCTAGCCATGCGTTGGCTCCAATCGGCAAACATCACCACCAACGGTTTTTGAGGATACAACGGGGTTGCTCCATTAAAAACATTAATCAGATCATTGGCAAGGCTCGCGACCAATTCGGGCTGTCCAGCCAATGAACGAAACCATTGATCTTGAAAAAACAGCCAGCCACCCCAATCGAGAATTAAACGTAAACGTTCGCTACAGGCATGTGGGTAAACCCGCGCCAACAGCTGTGGCAAATGCAAACGCTGATAAAAGCCCCATTGACTTTTGGTGCTATGCGGCGATTGGCTCAACCATTGGCTGTGTTCAGCATACACTGCTTCTAGGTGAGGGTTGAGTTTCGATGTAAAAGGTAATTGAATATTCACAAACACCACTTCACCTCCGCGAGTGATCAAAAAAATATTAAAATTATTATGCTGAGATTTCTTACTATTAACTATAGTGCGTTATTCCTAACCCAACCCCATGACATTCGGCAGGCTGAGGTGTGAGTATTGGCTATTGGTGAAGGATGAATTATGAAGGATGCGGGATGAATTATCAGGGACTAGGGCCAAGCTTCAGGGATTAGATAATCAAGTAAATCTGTGAAATCTGTGGCTAAAAAATTGAGCCTTCGTGTTCTTCGTGTCCTTCGTGGTTGAGACTGTACAATAGCGTGTGTATTTGGTTCCCAACCCAAAGACGAGCATTTCCAGAATAGGCTTGTAAGGGGATACCATGCCACGAGCAAAACACAAACCCGCACCAACGACCGCCGACCAACCC
>NZ_BAABRU010000028.1 GCF_039545135.1 Herpetosiphon gulosus
CGGACAATCCGTCAGCGTTTCTACACCCAACCCTGCATCCACCCCATCTCCGCTCTATCCCCGCGTCCCCGCAAACACATCCCAATCATAGTCCCGACGTAGACGGAATAAGATATTTTTTAGGAATGAGGTAGCTCAAATGTACTGAAGTGGGAGTTTTTGAGGGAATTTACAGTTAAGCCCATTAAGCCACCGCTCATGCGAGGAGCGCAACCCATGCATAGATTGCGCTCCTCTCGCGTTCGTTGTTCACTCCATGAACGGCGCGTTTTTGAAATCCCCCGCCATAGGCAGTACATGCATAAGCGAAAAACGCTACCCGGTATAGTGGGCACTGAATTCCTGCGATGGGGCAATCGTCGTAATCACATCAATGAGCACTCCATTCGGATCAGCCGTGATGAAATGGCGTTGTCCCCAAGCTTCATGACTGAGTTCGCGGAGCAATGGGAGCGCCGCGTGGGTGATTAATTGTTCATAGACGGCATCAACATCGCCCACCTCCATATTGAGAATCAACCCCGTTGTTGGCTGTTGTGCGACAGTTGGTACGCTCGAATGGGTATAATCGACGATAGCAAGCTCATAGTGCTCGGCAGTGGTATGGCGCAAACTGATATACCACGTCGATTCAAACGTTGGGTAAAATCCAAAATACTGCGTATAAAATGCGGCTGTTTCAGCAACACGCATGCTTTGAATGACGGGATAGATACTCGTTGGTTGCATAGACACTCTCAATCGCGTATACTTGATAGAAACATACAGACTGTATGTTTCTATCATACATACAGTCTGTATGTTTGTCAATCCATAGGAGTTACGAATGGTCGATCGTCGTCCTTCAACCAAAGCTGAACAGCGCACCCTCACAACCGCCCGCTTACTCAGGATAGCCCGCACGCAATTTGCCGAACACGGCTATGCACATGCCTCGACGGAACACATTGTCCACCAAGCTGGGGTCACTCGCGGAGCGCTCTATCATTATTTTGATAATAAAGCGGGTTTATTTCGCGCGGTTGTGGCAGAGCTGCAACACGAGGTCGCTCAACGGATTGCCGAGGCGACGAGCACCACCCCAGATCCATGGGAACAACTCCTGATCGGCTGTCGAGCATTTTTGCGGGCCAGCCTTGATCACGAGGTTCAGCAGATTCTCTTGATCGATGGGCCTGCCGTTTTAGGGTGGGACGCATGGCGCAAGCTCGATGCAGACCATGCAATGCGGTTACTCGAGGCGGGCATCCGTCAACTTGCGGATGCTGGCGAAATTGTTGTTTCCTCGATTTCTGCCATGACCCATGTCCTTTCTGGGGCGATGAATGAAGCGGTATTGTGGATTGCTCAAGCGACCGAACCGCAAACAGCGCTTGATGAGGCCATTGCGGTGTTGGAACAACTGCTCTCAGGGCTTCGTCAGCGTTAATCAGTGCTGCCACGCACTTCCATGAACCATCGGGATGATGTGTTTCATTGACATACAATGCAATCATACAAATGGGCTGGTGTGGGTGATGACATCCCGTCCGCCCCATGGTTATGGTGGACAGATGCACCCCGTTGCTTGACAACCATCCCAATGAAGCGGGGCGTACCATCGCAAATTGCTGGTGTTCCGCTACCACGTGCTGGAGGTTCATCATGATCCCCCTTACTCTGCTGACGGTCGGTCATACGGTTCCTGACTGGACATTGTCTGATGTTCACGGACAGCCCTATACCCTGTCGCGCTCGCTTGGTCTGTCTGGGGCACTCCTGACCTTCATCCGTGGGATGTTTTGCCCGTACTGCACCGCTCAATTGCACCAACTTCGTGAACATAGTGCCCCGATCCTTGCCCAGGGCGTGCAGCCACTCGTCATTGCAGCCCATGGCCCGGAGGCGCTCGCCGTTCACGCGGCGCTGGAAAACCGTCTGCCCATTCTGATCGATAGCGATCGGCATGTCATTACCACCTACGGCCTGCGCCATGATCTGCGCACCTACGCCGATGTGGGCTATCCGACGGGGGCGCTCGTGCACCCAACCACGGCCTTACTTGATACAGAACGTCGTCTCCGCTGGATCTACCGTGGCATCAACCCCGCCGACCGCCCCCGCCTTCCGATGATCCTGGAACAGATTGCCTTGCTCAACCGCCCCGCACACGATGGGGCATAAACCCGCTCTGGCGCGTCTCGGGTACAGGCTCCAAATACCATGGATCGCGTATATATGGCACCCGCTCCATGGTATTTAGAGCCGGATCGGGCGTTGTTGGCATTGGTTGAACGGTACATCTCTTTCGTTCACACATAGCTCAGCGCGACTCATAGCGTGATAGGCTCCTGCGCGATGTCCTACCTACTGACTCCGATAGCTTACTTGAAATCCATCACGCCGAAAGAGCACAGCGGGATCGGTGGTCGTATTATTCCAAATCGGTCCGCCTGCTTGCGAAACAATCACCAAGGATTGGCCTGGGGCGATCGTGCCACTGAGGATGGCATGGCGCTGATTGCCATTCATAGAGCAAATCCACCAATCCGTTAAATCCACCGTTTGGGTAGATTGGTTGCGAAGCGTGACAGTTTCCGGATTACCAGCTTTATTGACATTTTTTATCGCAATCGGCAGGTTGGGGGCAGCGGTATTAGCGACACCCGAACATGTTGGATTGACCGTGATCAAGGTCGGGGTTGGCGGAATCGCCGTTGGGGGAACTGCCGTGGGCGTTGGCAGGGGTGTATGCGTGGGAATCGGGGTGGGGGTGGCCGTGGGTGGTGGTGGAGCTTTGACAACGAGCGGCAGATAGCTCGATAGGCTGATGGGGACGATTGTTGGTATGACGGTTGGGGTTAGCGTGGCGGTTGGAGTCAGGGTGGCGGTTGGGATGAGCGTCCCCCCATCACTACTTCGTGTTGTCGAACGAGATGCAGGCAATGGCGCGGCAAGGGCTTGATAGCCGAGCAGAAAGCAGCCAAGGATACCCACTCCAACGAGGATGAGACGACGGATCATGACGATTCTCCTCCAAAGCAATACAGCAATCACGAATCGCAGTCACCAGTGCATCGCGACGGTGACTGTCATACGGTGTATTATACGCCATAGGCCACATGGTGAACTTAAACATACCTATCTGGCTATTTGCAGTCCATGCACCGAGGTGGTATACTGGGTTCCTCGACGTTCTCGCCACGTAACGGCGAACGCGCAGTTCATGGGGTGAACTGCGCGTTTTTTGTCGGTGGGTTAACTCCCTCACAGCTTAATTGCCCGGCATTGGCCGACATGACGCTTGCGTAGCTGGTCTTTCGTCAACGACGAGCACGGTTTCTCCACACCCTCCTTCCGCTCAAGCCAACCCACCCACATCCTGATTACGTTCTGTTTACGCTCCCACGCTATGCTCGTCATGGGACGACAGGAACATACTGCGCACGATCATCCGCGTCGTTCTCGCCCCATCCCATGCCGTCGCGTCGGCTTGAGGGACGGTGTTCTCGGGTGCGCTTGGAGGGTTTATGGGTCTGTTCTGGTGGTTACCGCGTCGCTGGTGGCGCATCGTTCGCATCATGCTGCTCACGCTGTTCACGCTGGCATGTGGACTGGTCGGGTGGAACCCGGTCGCACGGACGACCGCAGCCTCACGCCCGACCGTGGACGAGACCACCATTCGTCCACTCCTCACGCTCCACCAGCAGGCGTATTTCAAGCCCACGCAGGTCTCCATCGCCGATGCAATGGGATGGAGTGTAGCCGTGGATGGGGATACCCTCGTGGTTGGTGTGCCCCACGAGGATAGTAGCACCGCTGGAGTCCAAAACAGTGCCACCCCGACCGTGGATGAGGCGGTACTCGATGCTGGAGCCGTATATGTGTTTGTGCGCACAGGAACAACCTGGAGTCAGCAAGCCTACCTCAAAGCATCGCAGGTCTCCGCCGAGGATGGCTTTGGTACGCATGTCGCAATCCACGGCGATACGATTGTGGTTGGTGCGCCCCACGAGGATAGCAGCACCACCGGAGTCCAGAACAGTGCCACCCCAACCGTCGATGAGGCGGCCCTCGATGCTGGAGCCGTGTATGTGTTTGTGCGCACGGAAACGATCTGGCAACAACAGGCCTACCTCAAAGCATCGCAGGTCTCGCCAGCGGACATGGTTGGAACCAGTGTCGCTATCACCGGGGACACGATCGTCGTGGGAGCAACCGGGGAAGCCAGTAGTACGGCAGGAGTGCAAAACAGTGCGACCCCTACGGTCGATGAAACCACGCCCGAGGCTGGGGCCGCGTTGGTGTTTACACGCAACGGGACAACATGGAGCCAGCAGGCGTATCTCAAAGCATCACAAGTCTCGGCTGGCGATATCTTTGGCAAGTATGTGGCGATCGCCGATGACACTATCGTGGTTGGTGCACCGCAAGAGGATAGCAGTACTGTGGGTATTCAGCATAGTGCCACACCGACCGTGGACGAGGCCGCCCTCGATGCTGGGGCGGCGTATGTCTTCGTGCGGAGCGGGACGATGTGGAATCAGCAGGCGTATCTCAAAGCATCACAAGTTTCGGCTGGCGATATCTTTGGCTGGAGTGTCGCGGTCGATGGGGAGACCATCGTGGTCGGTGTGCCCCATGACGATAGTAGTACCACCGGAATCCAGAACAGTGCCACGCCGACGGTGGATGAAGCGTCAATTGATGCTGGGGCTGCCTCTGTCTTTATGCGGAGCGGGACGACGTGGAGCCAGCAGGCCTACTTCAAAGCATCGCAGGTCTCGGCTGGCGATATCGTGGGGTTTAGTGTTGCCGTGGATGGGGACACCATTGTGGTGGGCGCACCGCACGAGGACAGTAGTCGTGCTGGGGTCCAGAACAGTGCCGTGCCAACGGTGGACGAAGCGATGCTTGATGCAGGCGCGGCGTATCGATTTAGTCGCAGTGGCACGACGTGGAGCCAGCAGGCCTACCTGAAAGCCGTCCAAGTATCAGCGTCAGACATCGTTGGCTTCAGTGTGGCCGTGGACGGGGAGACGATCGTGATTGGTGCGCCGTATGAGGATAGCAGTACCACCGGAGTTCAGCACAGTACCATGCCGACCGTGGATGAGGCGGCCCTCGATGCCGGAGCCGTGTATGGCTTGAGCACTGGTCACGTCCAGTATCTGCCCTTCGTCGCAACCAGTCAGCCGTTGCTGCTTGCCACCCTCACTCCGGTTGCCGTGCCGACGATGCCCGTGACGACCCCACGAATGATCTTTTTTACCGCCACAATCACGCTTCCGAACGAACTCCCCGCCTATGGGCATTATTGGCTATCGGCCCATCCCCGCATGCTTGTCCCTAGTCTCGTTGACGATGCGGTGATGCTACGAGCAGGAACGACTACCATCTTTGCCTATACCTACAGTTTACAAGGCCAACCGCTCGCAGCATTCGTCGAACTCCCGGCGGACGTGCTGCTGCCGTGGGCAGGCCACGCGATCACGATCGAATTGACGGATGTTTCTGGCAGCGTCTATAGCAGCACCCCACTCTATCTGCTCTGGACTCCCTAATTCCCACCCCCTATCGGCTCCGTGCGCTTGGGTCGGAGCCGATAGGAGCACATACCCGTCGCAAGCACGGTGCAACACCGATCGTAGAGGGAGCACAGGAGGGTAGCCAATGTCCTCACCTGACCTCATAACAACAGCCCATTACCACCATTGATCTTCCAGCGGGGAGCAAACAAATGGTGCGTTCTCACGACTATCCTCCATCGCGCTTCTCAGGCCAAATACTACAGAATGTGGTATACTCTCTATCACATTGCCCACTGTTGTGTCTCCGTTTCTCGACACGCCGCTTCCATGACCTCGCCTAGCATTGCCTCCCATAGGAACACAACTCATTCTTCCCGAAGCTTATGCGGTTGAGACCAGCCATTGGTTCGTGTATAGCGGGAGGGCCACATGTCCCCAACGAAACGGCTCAGTCCACGGAAACTCCAGATTCTTGCACTCGTGGCGGAAGGAAAAACCGATCGGCATATTGCCATCCTACT
This sequence comes from Herpetosiphon gulosus, assembly GCF_039545135.1. Classification (NCBI taxonomy): domain Bacteria; kingdom Bacillati; phylum Chloroflexota; class Chloroflexia; order Herpetosiphonales; family Herpetosiphonaceae; genus Herpetosiphon; species Herpetosiphon gulosus. Next base: position 6,032 of record NZ_BAABRU010000028.1, read on the forward strand.
GGGCATCGGCGAGTCCACCGTTAAGGCCTATTTGCATGAAGTGTATACGCTTTTGCGTGTGCAAAATCGGGCTGCTGCGGTGTATTGGTACTGCCATTATCTAGGACTGACGGCCCCCATCAAAGAATAGGCTATAGCGCTACCTAGCTATCGTGTACAGTAGTCGTATACCAAATCTTCTTTTGACCCTTCGGGAGGCCGTATGAATGACCAAGGAATTGATCAGGTCCACGACTGGTTACGGGTTAATGATCCGGTGTATTATCAAGCCTATCATGCGTCTGAAACCATTGCTGGGTTTCGTCAACGCCTTCAACTGGCAGAAGATCCGGTGACGAGCGTTGTTTCCAATGCACGCCTTGTCGGGAATAACGCCGATGCTGTTTTAAATGATAGCCGCGCCTTGCAAGCCGCAATTAGTACCGCAACCCAAGCGCAAGGGTTGGCCCAATTCAAGAAAAATCCGATGGATGGGTGTACGAGCGTCATGAATATTGCCCGCATTGCCGCTAATTTTAATCCTATCACCCCCAACATCACTGGAAACTATCAAGCCTACAATACCTATATCGAAAAAATCCTGAGTGCTCCATTCTTCAATCTCAATTTCACCGATATCAAAGTGGTCAATCAAAGCAGCAGTAATTGGAATGAAGCAATTGACAGCTTTGTCAATCTCTTTGAAGGGATTCTTGATTCCGATCGGTCAAAGATTAAAGAGGGTTTGGTTGCCTTAACCAAGGCCGCAACGAGCCACCTCAATCAGAAACAAGAACAGCAACTCTTTGTGCAGAATGTGCTCCAAGCAGATACCAATGCCTATACGATTGCCATTTATTATAGTCAAGTCGAGCTCGTGGAAGATTCGAAAAAAGGGGGCACAACGAAGCAATCTACCTTTAAGGTGGCTCGCACCTTGTTGAGTTTTCGGGTCAATGAATGGCCCTATTTTGCCGAAGCGGTGTGGGGGAAACATGTCCAAACCGTGATCGATTGGCTCAACGTGAATACCACGACCGCTGGAGCACGAACGGTCAATCTTTGCCTGGAATAACACCCCATCAGCGATCAGTTTGGTTACCGTTCCACGCGAAGCATCGCGATCTGACCACAGCATTCCGCACACGCGATGGCGGTTGGCCATCGCGTGTGCGGAATGCTCACCAGTGAGCACTGTGGATCGGACTGATCACGAACTCTGCTCGCGGCAGGAATGATCCTTGATGCTTCCTGCGCGATACCCCTTGACACCCCATGTGCTCCCGGCAATAATGCGGTATCCACATGCATTTCCATTCACCCCACTCCATCGTGGTGCTATTTCTGTTGGTAGGGAGATTTTCCATGATTCACCATGTAGCTCACCGAGCACACCGGAGCCACCGCATTGGAGCGTTCGCCGTCATGATGCTCATGCTCCTCGCTGCCTGTACAACCCAAACCACCCCCACCCCGGTTCCCATGGATGCCGTCACACTCCAGCTCAATTGGGTCAATGATTTCTCATCAGCGGGCTTTTTTGCAGCAGAAAAAAATGGCCATTTTGCCGACCAGCACATGCAGGTCACCTTGCGCGAAGGTGGCTTTGATGACAATGGCTATATTGATGGAACGGAACAAGTCAGCAGCGGCGCTGCCGATTTTGGCGTTGCCAGTGCAGATAGCATCCTGCACGCCCGTGCCCAAGGAAAACCCATCGTGGGCATTGCCGTGCTGACCCAAAACAGCCCGTTGGCGATTCTCTCCCTCCCTGCGACCAATATTCGAACCCCACAGGATTTGATTGGAAAAAAGGTGTTGGTATCGGAAGGCGGCGCAACCCAATTGTATACCACCTTGCTGGCATCCCAAGCCATTGCGATCAATCAAGCACCGCCGTTACCACGGACGGATTCGGGGATTGATCGCTTGGTGCGCGGCGAAATCGATGCCTTGGTAGCATGGAATATCAACGAGGCGATTGCCCTCGCCGAACTCGGCTATCCGCCATCCATCATGTTGTTAAGTGATTATGGGATCAATAGCTATGAATTAGTCCTGATTACGACAGAGCGCTTGGTAACAGAGAATCCCGACCTCGTAACCCGCTTTCTGAAAGCCTCCTTGCAAGGATGGAACGATGTCATCCTCAGTCCGGCGCAAGCGATTGGCTACGTGAAGGACTATGCACCTGGCGTTGATCGCGATGGTCAACTCCAACGCCTCAGTGTCTTCGTCGAGCTATTAAAGCCAGCCCAAACCAAACTCGGTGCTATGCTGCCAGAACGGTGGGCCTTTACCCAGAGGATGCTTCAGACCCAAGGTGTGTTGACCCAACCACTTGACCTTAGCCGCGCCTACACGACCAGATTCTTGGATCAACTTCCAGATCGCTAAACCATGCTGATCAACGAACGGTTTTTTGCGGTAAGACAGAAGTGGCTGATCAGCACCGCGCGTCACTCCACCAGCTACCTGTGTTGGTAGGTAGCTGGTGGAGTGATAGGGTGGGTGTCCTTCCCCTCGCTACCAAGCACACCTATTCCTCAATGGCTCCACCGATCTGCCGCAAATGCTGGCGAAAGGTGAACGACGGATCAGCCTGTCGCCGCACGCGATAGGTCTGAAACTGCACTTGATCACGCAACGATGTCCCTTCTTGAATAACGACCGCTTGGTGGCGTTCTCGTGCCCACAACGCCTGCGCCGTATTCAAGATCTGTTCGCCATGCTCGGCGGCGACCACGATCACGCCATCGTCATCGGCAAACACCAGATCGTCACGGGTCACGGCCATATTTCCCAAGTGAGCCACCTGTTGGGCATCGTCATCCCATGGATCAAGCCGGAGCGGGCCAACCGGGAACCGACCAAGACTAAACACCGGAAACCCGATCTGGAGGAGATCGGTCGTATCCCGATGCAGGCCCCAAACGACGATTGCTGCTAATCCTGCGGCCTGCGCTTCCAAGACGACTAAATCGCCAATACATGCTTCATCCATACGTCCATCATTATCAATCACCAATACATCACCAGGTTGGGCCGTTTCAAGCACGTCGAGGAATATATCAACACTGCCGTAATGGCGAACGGGAACTGCCCGACCAACACAATGACTTCCCGGGATGAGGGCTTGGAGCGTTGGGGGAGCTGCCCGAATTGGGAGCTTGAGCCGCACACACGCATCAGCAATCAGAGCCGTCGAGAGCGGAGCAAATTGTGTTTTCAGCACATCGTTGGGCATCATTATGGCATCCTCCATAGGCGATATGGTGCATGGTAGCATCGTTTGATCGGTGCTTCGGTAGCCTTCTGATGATGGGTCGTATCATGCGTCGACTACCGAAGCCATGCTATCCCGAACGCGATTATGGGGCAACCTGCCGATCACGGCGCAAGTGGTAACTATAGAGTCCTAATCCGAGCATCACGACGACTTGCACCCCACCCCACCCCCATCCGGCGGCGAGTAACCCCTTCGGAAGCAAGACTAGCATAACCAAGGTTCCGATGCCATTACTCAGGATGAGGCCGACCAGGACGGCGATCCGCCGCTCGCGGATGCGGAGGAGGGTGATCAGCAGAGTTGTTCCGACCCACGGAACGTTGCTGATTAACAAGACCAAGAGAAAGGGATAGCCCATTGTGGCATATGCTTGTCCATACCATGGTAAGAGGATCGGACTGACGAGCGCAAGGATGCTGCCTAAACCAACCGTGAGCAGGAATCCGGTCATCAGCACCCGTGGCAACAGGGTCATTAAGTGGTTAGGATGATAGGTTCCTTCACGCAGAAATGCATCAGCGGTTGAACTGGCCCACGCACTAATACTACTCCCCAACGACCACATAATAAAAAAAATCGCTCCGATGCGTCCCCCAGCCTGATGCACAACGATTAATGGGAGCAGCATGTCGGGTAATCGTTGCAATTGATCCGACAGATAGTTGGGCAATGCATCATTCATAAGGGCACGCTGTGGCCAATATTTCCATGAGAGCGTCCGTTGATACTGCGGAATCACCTTCGGCAACCCAATAATAATGCTTACGATGGTGACGATGCATGCTGCGGTTGTATAGGCAAGCATAATGGTCAAAAAACCACCAATCGGTTGGAAGAGGATGATAAGACCTAAGGCTAAACACGCTTGTCCTCCTTGTTTCAGCAAGGAAAATGATAAGCGTTGTTGGGTGAGGAATATCCAGTTCACAATCTGTGAAAGGGCAAGACTCATCGTGAGAATCAGGAGGATACCCCCTACCACGAAGCGATTGGCTTGGTCTTGTTCGTGAGGAAACCAAGACCTCATTGTTCCAAGGGCAATACTCACCATGAGGAGGGTCATTACCGCAATGATGCTGAGAATCAGATTAACCAAACCACTAGGGTTGCTCTGATAGCGAAGATGGCGCAGAACAACATATCCGAATCCCATTTGGGCAAGACTCGCCATGAACATTGCCGCACTAATGAGCGCAGAGCTATATCCAATCGCATCAGGAACAGCGATCCGCGTTGCATACATCCAAAAGAAAAATCCTAATCCGGTACCCACCATCCGCATCACGAGCAGGAAACTGGTTTGAAGCAGAAACGCATCACACCACTGATATACTCGGGTAGTAAGGGTTTGGATGGTGAGTACTCGTTGTTTCGTATTCATGACTTATTGTCCTGATGGAATGCGTGCAAACCACAACGTCAACGTCGGATGCTGATCGGCCATCACGCGTATGATTGCGGGTTGGTACGCTGCGGTTGTGGGAATCATCCATGGAACAGCGGTGACCTGGTGGGCAGGAAGCACCTGCTTCGTGGTCATCACGACCATCCCCTCCGGCGTTTCAATGACTACGGTTGCGGTGGTTGGCGTATCCGTGTTATTCGCGACCTCGATGGTTAATGATCCGGTCGTCGCTTGGGTTGCAAATACTTCAAGGGCGGGCATCAGGGTCGCTTGCGCACGCACCCCATGCGTTGCAAACCCAAGCCAACACCCAAGTACGATGACAATACTGATGCCATAGCGCCACCAGCGAGGAGCAATCGTGAAGCGCTGTCCGCGCAGGCGGAGCACCATCAGACTCGCAAGCGGGACGATCAGGGTCAGCACGACCATCCCATTAATGCCCATCCCACTTAAGTGCACGACATACCCCATCACGGTCAGATTCAACACAGACAAGGCAATTGTGCAGGCAAGGATGATGCGAATATCAAGGTCAGCACCAAAGATCTGTTTCCGTTGGGCCACCCAAAAGATCGCGAGGCCTGGGAGGAGAAACAGACCGAGGATCGCCCCCAGTAACCGCATCGCTGGAATGAACCATGAGAATGGTTTTGCTGGTGGGTCTGATGGGATAGGCAGCGGAAGCCCATGATCGGTCGGTTGTAACACACTTAAAACCGAACTCGCATACACTTGGTTCATGGAGGGATGGCGTTCAATCATGGGATTGGATAGCAGCCACGCAGCAAAAGACTGCCATTGGGTCGTGATTAAGGGCTTCGTGGTTTTCGCAATCGCAATAGCATCAATAGCCGCTGGAAGGGGTTGTCCTTCCACCATGGCGCGATAGGTTGGCGCGTCAATCCACGCGAGATTGACCGTCTGGTTGTCGATCGCCCGTTGGAGCGCAAATGACCCATAGAGATTCGCATCGCTGAGCATCGTACTTTTCGTGGCAAGCAACTGGCTGGCACGGCCTGTTTGGGCGGCGGTCATATCGGGCTGAATGGTTGGCGCAAAACTAAAAAAGCCCACCATGGCACTTCCGACGAGCAAGACGAGTACTCCCATGCTCCATGATTTCCAGGGAGCATCGCTCCAAATAATGGGCATTAACAAGGGAAACAAGACCGGAATAACTCGCAAACTTAATGCTCCATACAATAAATACATGCTCGTATGGGCTATCGCAATGCCGATGATGGCCCAGACAAAAATGCGTTGCGGTGTTGCCACGAGCGTCTGCAGATCCTGCGTTTTCCATGCCGTCTTTAACTGCGCGATCATCCACCATCCCACAGGCACGGTCAGGATCAGCAAACAGATCAAGGTACTCCATGTTGCGAGCGGTGGATTCACTGGGGCAATTTCAAACGGATCAAGCCCTGCGGGTGTTCGTTGGAGCAACGGACCAAAGACTTTACTCAGAAAACTTTGACCAATCGTATTCGCATTGACGGCTTGAAGCTGCTGCCAGCCATTCCGTAAGACACTTTCAAACGTGATGTCCCACGCCAACCAACTGAGCGGGAGCAACCATGAATAGCGATAGGTCGATCCCGTGGTTCGTTGTGCCCATTTACTCCCCGCAACCCCTATCGTCATTAAGCCAATCATCCAGAGTGGCGTGGTGTGGTAATGCAGAAAGGTGGCAAGAAAGATCGCGGTAAGGATGAGTTCATAGCTCCGTTTTGGGTGGTTAAGCCATTGAAAAAAAAGAATCAGAAAGCCGAGCAGCAGGCTATAGACCCAGACATACGTTTGCGTCCCAAATTGACTGTAGATCCCGGGATAATACCAACTGCAAAAGAGGGTAATGCCTGCGGCCCACCGTCGTGAGGGACTCAACATGATCGCAATTCCATAGTAGGCCAGCGCTAAGAGCAATGCGCCAATTGGGAGGACGACGAGCGCATCCAAGGGCCAATCGGTAGCATTAATGAGTGCGGTATGAATAAGATCGCTGCCTAAATGCTCGGCTCGATATGCTCCAGCACTAGTCGTATAGTCGGCGACCGCCCCTTGGTTGATAGAGAGTTGTGCTCGCGCGAGGCGAAAGGCATTCCACGGTTCTTGAAGCGGCTGTTGCGAGAGAATAATCCCTGGCAGGATACAAGCAAGTAAGACCATGATATCGAAGAGCATGGTGCGCGAAAAGCGACGTAGCTGTAGGCGATCGACCCATGCGTGGTGGGGCGTATTCGATGCGGGAGAAATAGCACTCATAACAGACTCCTACGCATGGGTCTCATGCGATTGCTGGTGCGGATCAAGGATATAGAGATCAAGCGGAAATCGGGAGACAAACGCACGGGTGCGTTCTTGAATGCCAAACCAACTTGCACGGATGCCATTAAGCAGACCTGCGTGGCGTATGAGGCGAATATCAAGATCGGCATAGGGTGTCCACGTGTGAACGGCACTCCCAATGACCTCACTCGTCGCAATGGATGATGCTTGGGTTATTCGGTGCATCAATTGTTCACGATACCGTTCAAAGCTTCGTGCCGTTTGTCCGGTCGGATAAAAATGTTTCAGCACCCCCCAGACATGGCCGTTACAACAGACATTGATCGTATGGGCAATCCCCCATGCGAGGAGCCAGCCATACCCATGACCGATGATCGCGGTTAATCCAAGCCCAATGCCCACGGTCAAGATCAGATCAAGGCCGATTTTGACCATGCGTTCCGTCCGGTGCATGTAGAATAGGCTCTGGAAACACCAGTGAGACATGAGTGCCATGCTTGGGTGGTGTAACAGTCGTCGCAGGCCATGATGGGACAACCGTGCATAGCCATGGGGTTTGGATGATTTAGGTGTTAGCATAGCGATCCTCAACAATACGCCAAATCGTCTGATGAATTTCCTCAATGGATTGATCCCCGTCAATTAACGGCCAGCCGAAGTGCGCAGCAATGAGACGAAAGGCATGAATACGATCGGGAAGTATCCGATCATGGGCCAAATCGGGTCGTCGTTGGCAGATACGGGCAGGATCGCCATCGAGCAGGATCAGGATGGTGTGCGCTGGGAGTAGCCGCCGATACCAGCGACCATACCAGCGCTCAAGGAGCGTAAAATCCTGGGTTGCAACCATTAAATCGGCGAGCATATCGATCACAAACCGTTCGCAGACGATTAATTTCCCATGCGCGATTGGCCAATACACCGCGTGGATTGCCACACTGAGTGCATCAACCCACAGCACGATTGGAAAGATAGTGTGCATCAACCACGATGCACGAAAATCCCAATACCCCTGCCGTCCATGGGGGTGGGATTCATACCAACTGAGTCCCCGGAGGCGTGCATAGATCAACAACCCACGACTTAACCGAAACGGAAAGCGTAACCAGCGATGGGTCACGGGAAATCCCTGCGCTTTAAGCTCATCCATTAATCGTCGTGCTTGGGTCGTTTTGCCGGTCCCATCACTCCCCGTGATATAGATCATCGGATATCGGTTGGTGTGAGGGCGCATTAATGACCAAGAAAGTGATGCCATTGGTTTCCCATTTCTGTCCATGACTGTACCAACGATGGTGTCGTCGGTGGCGTATAACGGTGTTGACTGCTGGCGATCAGTGCCTGCTGGAGTGATGATGGCTTGGCTGCTTCCGCAAGGATATGCGGCCCATAAGCGGCGAATTCAGGCAAACAGCTAATCGCCGTCGTAATCAACGGCTTCCCCAAGGCATGGGCTTCGAGGAGACTCAACGGTGCATCTGATGGAACAAGATCAAACGGCAAGGCCACACTATCCGCGAGGGTCACATGGCGAACTAACTCCTGAGCGGGCAGATACCCACTCACGATCCGCACAAAGGGAGCGATCTCGGGGTGCTGCAAGATGTGCCCTAGTTGCGCATCCGCACGCTGTAATTCCCGTGGATGGCGACGACTTAAGATCAGGAGTCGCAGTGCAGGATGCTGGCGACGGGCGGCGCGGAACGCATGGAATAAGGTATGTAACCCTCGTAATGGGGCAGGCGACCCAAAATATACCAGTACATGATCGGAGGGATGAAAGCCCAATGCATCACGGTCATCAGAGGCATGCGGCGGCTTCGCTAACCAATCAGGATCAACACCAGGTAGGAGCACGGTCATATCGTGCTCGGGAATGCCAAGGGCACGCAGGTGGGCTTTGGTGGTTTGGGTTTGGACGACCACATGATCGAATTGCTGCCGACGGTAGCCCTGCTGAAAAATCTGTGATGGTATCAAAGCCCCCGCCAGATGGATTGCGCCAAGCTCATAGTTTTTCAGTAATCGCCCCATCCCGATATCCCATAATTGGGAAAGCTGATAGAGCGGACTGGTAAAAATACCGATATTGACCACGCCGGGATAGTGATACACCCCATGGAGCATGCTCGTTTTTCCAAGATGCCACAACACCACCTCAGGGTTGCAGGCATGGAGTGCGGCCTGCAAGGCCTGATTCTTCGGATGGGCAACAATCGACGCGAGACGAATAAGCGGAATGCCGTACACCAGCGAGGCGGCATCAGACCCGGTACTGATGATCGTGACGGCATGGCCATGCTGTTGGAGTTGGGCGGCAACCTCACAGAGGTAGCGCCACGGTTGTAGCCGCAAACAATGGTTCTCACAGCCAGCGGCAATTAAGACAATCCGTTTCATGCAACGACTCCTTGGAGTGCTTGGTCATAGGCTGCAAGATAGCGCTGGCCAATCTTTGTCCACCCATAGTGCTGGTGAATCGTTAGCCCTGCCTGGTGACCAAGGGCACAAGCCACGTCAGGCTGCTCTATCAGATGACAAAGTGCCTGGGTTAATTGCGCGGGCGCATGCGGGCTTACCAGAAGACCATTGTCGGGGGTGATCACGTCAAGGGCTCCACTCACGGCGGTCGCGACCACGGGACAGCCACACGCCATTGCCTCCAGTAATGCCGTCGGCAATCCTTCATAATGGGCGGGGTGAACATAGGCCCATGCGCCCCGATACAAGTCGGCAAGCTGAACGCGATCATGGATATGCCCAAGGATATGCACATGCTGCTCAAGGTGTTGCTGTGTGATCTGTTTGTGGAGGGCGGCAGCGAGTGGCCCTTGGCCCACAATCAAAAAGCGATAGTCAGGGTACTGTTTCACCACATCCGCCGCACAAGCGATCAAATCCTCTAAGCCTTTGCGCGGCGCGAGCCGTCCAACGGTTAAAAAATAGCGTTGGCTAAACCGGGCCTGTGGGTCGATGGCCGGATAGAAGGTCGCCGTATCCACGCCATTTCCAACCACAGCCACCTGCTGTGGCGGTACTCCATACGTCGTTAATTCGTGGGCAACACTCGTAGCCACGGTAGTAATGGTCGTGGCTTGCTGCAAAAGTCGTTTTTCTAAGCGGATGCTAAAGGGGGTTTGCAGTTTGACCAAGAGTCCCAGGATCGAGCGCAACGGAATGGCGGCGGTATCGGTCTTCATGGGCGTATGCACGGTAACCACGACGGGATACGCACTGGTTGGAATTTTAACCAGCGGTGTATGGACATGGATCACATCAAGCCCATCGGTATTTGCAATCGTTTCCAAGGTTTGGGTCACAAAATAGCCATGCATATCGACATGCAAGGGGTAGATTGGCCAAAAGGCTGGCCGCCAAATATGGATACCCTGAACCCGTTCATAACGAGGCTTGGTTGTCTCACCCCGCGTAATCATATGGACAACATGGCCTTGGTCGGTTAAAAAGCGGCCAAGATTCCACACATAAAACCCAATGCCTTCGCAGGCTGGCAAGGGGGTTGAAAAGACAAGCGCAATACGCATGCTAGAAACCTTTCCGGCGTGACATAACACGATCCCATTGGGCCAAATAGGAACGAACGGTTGCAACTAAGGGTGATTGCGTTAATTCCCCCACACCAGGATCGATGACGTGCGTTAATGCCGCGATTAACGCCGTTGGCGTAATATCACGAACAAATTGCGCATAGCCGAGCTGTTCTACCGCGTGGGCGAGTTCGCATTGATGGTCGTCAGGACATTCGTTAAATTGCCGTGATCGTGCCACAACAATTAATGGGCGACCAGCTTGACGTGCCCCGAGAATGGAGCCAGCTCCTGCTTGACTGATCACGACGCGTGCTTGTTCGAGCAATCCACGATAATCATCCGCATTGAGCCATGGCTGCGCCTGCGCATGATGCACCGCAAGATGTGTATGGCCTGTTTGCATAACAACGGGTTCGTTGAGTTGGGCAGCAACGCGATCCATGGCATTAACAAGCCGGGTAAAGGGTTCTGGCCGTGTGCCAACACTTACAAAAATCATAGAATGGCTCCGACAAACTGAGCTTTTTTACCAGCAACAGAACATAATTGCGGCCATTGCACAAAAAAGGCATCACTGACTGGGTAGACGAGTTTTCCGGTTTGTGAGACACTCGTGACGCGACACCAACTTTCAATAAAGATGGTTTTACAACCAAACAATTTGCCAAGATAAAAAAAGGGAATGGCAATTTCAGCCCCCATACTGATAAGAACGTGAGGGCGTTCGTTACGAAGCACCTTTGCGGCCCACACAAATGTCCGCGCCATCCGGTAGAGATTTCGGCCAATATCGTGCGTAAAATAGGCTCGGCTCACCTGTTGCACATCTGCGGCACGGGCACTCTGATAGGTTGCAATAAAGGTGTCATAGCCCTCAAACGCAGCAAAGATCTGACATGTTTCAGTCCAATGACCACCATGGGAGCAAATAATGCCGACTTTCATGACCAGCCTCCTGCAAATCGATGCGCCAGATGAAGCAACGGATTGACCAACCATGCAAGCCATCGCGTGAGCCAGCCTTGCTGGATTGACTGAAAATCAAGCTGACTGCTTAATTGCTGGATAACGGCCCGTTCTTGCGCCTCGGTGGTCGGTGGTGCTGATACTGTCCGCAAATACCGCCAGATATGCTGATAGAGTCGGGGTTTGATCCCCCAATACCGTGGCCCACGCAGCAAAAAATAGCTTCCCGTAATGATCTCGGCGATGAGCAGTCCTGGAAGTAATCGGACTAAGACGCTTGGTGAAAAATTTTTGATGAGCATTGAATAGCGATTACGTTCAATCAAAAATGCTTTTTGGGCGGTATAGTTCAATTGATATTTGTGATGAATAACCGCCTCAGCAACATAAAAACACTGTAAGCCATGGAGCCGCACGCGTAAGGATAAATCACTATCTTCGACGTACATAAAAAATTGCGGATCAAACCCGCCGAGTGTCGTAAATAGGCTGCGCCGGATTGCGCACGCAGCCCCCGAAACAGCATCAACATAGGTACTTGTTTGATAATCCGTGCGCGGTTGGTTTGCCCCTCGGCAGTACGCCAACCCGGTATAATGCATCTGGTTACCACAGGCGTTAACCTGCTGTGGATGGTCATGATGGACAAGACATGCCGTTGTCAGACCAATCATCGGATCAGTTCTCAACGGACCTAAGAGTGCATCAATGGCTCCGGGCATCACCACGGTATCCGGATTAAGAAAGACGAGATACTCGCCTCGTGCCAACGCTGCACCATAGTTATTGCCCCCGGCATAACCGGTATTCGTATTTTCCAAGAGTCGAACCATGGGGTAGTGCTGCTGAATCACCATCTGGCTCGCATCCTCTGACCCATTATCCACAACGATAACTTCATAGCGTGTCCGATCGGGGCATGCTTGCAGGATAGAGTCAAGGCAATCTCGAAGATCTGCCTGGCTGTTATAACTCACAATAATGATGCTTGCATCCATACGACTCTATCTTTCTGCTGCACTCAGTGGTTGATTGAGGCTGTCATAAACCCGCTCCCTAGGAGTCAGGAGGACGGCTTCGGTTGGTGTTGTTGGCGCAGTACGCAGGAATTGATGTTTCAAGGATGTTTCCATGCGTTGGAGCATCACCCGTTGGCGCTGTAAGATAATCCCAGTTCCAATCGCCCCAATACTCACCAACATCCCAATCATCAGGATACTGAGCAGCCATGCAAACTGTGACAGCGCCATTGTGGTATGGGAAGCCAAGAAGACCATCAAGGATGTACTGACGGCTAAAGCAACGAAACCGCTTCCACACCAAAAAAAGAGCGGTCGCATCGTAGTGGCGATGCCCAAAATCCCCTTCACGACTTGCATACCATGCCCAATGGGGTTTCGCTTGGCTTTTTCTACATACAACACATGAATGGGAACCTCACAAATCCGTAATGCGTGTTCGTGGATATGAAATTGCATTTCCGACTCGATGGAGAAGCCCCCATTCGCCGTAAATGACATCACAGCGATGGCATGAGCGGAAAAAGCCCGAAATCCACTCTGTGAATCGCTAACCTGCACGCCTGAGATTACATTCGTTAATGAAGTTAATCCCAATTGGCCCACTTTCCGGTAGAGCGGAATATGGCTGTGAATCGCCCCATAGCGTGATCCAATCACGACATCGGCTTGCCCTTGACAAATTGGTGCCAAGAGAGCTGGAATATCATCCGCCCGATGTTGCCCATCACCATCGAGCATCACCACAGCAAAGGGATTGAGAGTAGTCAAATACCGAAAGCCCGTATTGACCGCCGCAGCCTTGCCTTGATTGACAGGATGCTGCAAAACATGCGCACCCGCCTTTTGTGCGATGGCAACCGTCTGATCCGTGGAGCCATCATCCACGACAAGCACGATGTCAACATAGGCTTTTGCCGCAAGCACCAAACTTCCGATAAAGCGCGATTCATTAAAGGCAGGAATGAGCGCAACGGTGGGATGAACGATTGATGTGTGACGTTCCATAGGGTAACTCCCAGTATCCTCAACTCCGTATACCACGTGGTGCTCGTGAGGACTATATGACGTGACAGGTTGATGCACCAAGTATCATCGAAATGGATGCATCCTGCTATATACCATCAACCCTTACCTGCGGCTTCTATCTAGGTGCTTCGTATTGGGGTAAAAGTACTGACCATATGCCATTGACCCCTTCTCATACCGACTATTTCGGTTTGTACCATTGGGGTAAAAGTACTGATTCTAACCGTATCGTTCAAACGCTGGTTGATGCAAAGCACTGTTTGGGATACAGCAGGAAATAGTCGTTCGTATGGAGACCTTGAGTCTACCGTTGCCATTGCTTGACCAAAGGAAGCCACACCCGCTGCGGCACAGGCGCAATCTTTAGCACGGTGGCCGGATTCCCCAGCAGCAGGGTTGTGCGCAGGGCATCGGTGCAACATTGACCATGCAGCGCCAACTGGAGCACTCCGGCCTCCGTCACCTGCCCCAACGTTGGCCGAGGCCGCGTCATAGCCGCCGTCACCAGTCCATGCTGGAGGTGGTCATGGCCGTGGGCGACCCCCAAGCCACTCGATCCCCATGTGGCGATTGCACCCCCAGCCGGATGCAGCACCAGCGCCTCATCGAGCGTGGTTCCGCGCGGGCTGGGCTGGTGGAAGACACTCGTCAGGCAGGTCAAGGCCAACAGCAGCGGCAGCCGTTCACCATTCTGTAACTCCCCAACCGCATTCAGATCGAGCAACCCACGCGGCTCGACCACGGGATCGGTCACGGCCCACTGGTAGGCGTGGCTATGGCCCGTATACTGCATCAGCACCGCCCCGGTCTGCCAGATGGCCATGACCCGTTCACGCACGGTACGGGCATCAGCCACATGCCACGCCGGATCATCGCTCGTGGCATGCGGATCGTAATAGGCGCGGTGCAAGGTCATCGTCAGCGGATAGACGGCCTCACTCTGCGCCGCCAGCTGCGGAAAGTCAAGCGCTCCCTCGGCGTTATCAGCGATACTCCCGACCGTGCTTTGCCACGCCCCCCATGGCGCGGCGGTATAGCGCTGCTGTTTGGCGATCAGATTGGTTAAATCATCGAGCGTTTGCACGGGCCAGCGGCCTACGGGCAGATCGGGCAGCAGGTCATCCAGCGGATCAGCACCGTCCAGTTGGCCATAACAACTTTCACAGGCGGTTTCACCGAGCCATAAATCGACCTCCGCCAGATAGGGCGGGATGAGCGGTGGCTGGTTATAGCCCAAGACATCACGCGGGTCAGCCGCGCCGTCGCCGACCAAGAGCACGCTGGTGGGTGGGGTCGGCCACGTCGCCGCTGCATGCTGGAGCAATGCCCGAATTGCCGTCGGGGATAGGTTGCCAAAGGCCCATGCCGCATCCAGATCCTCGCGGGCAATCAGCACGGTCGTCAGCGTGCGCAGCGGGTCGAGGGCAGGCAGGAATACGCGCGGGGCAATGATCACATCGGCTCCAGCGGTGGGCAACACGACGGGGATATGGCGTTGAAGCGTGGGCGTGGGCAGGGGTGCGTGGCCAACCACGAGATAGCGACGGTTGACCAACGGATCGGCCAGCACAGGCGTAAGTCCAGCAGGCAGGATGACGATCTGCGGCTGCGCTGGCGCGGTCACATCATAGAGCGTGCGCAGCGGGGGCGCATCCGGCAGGGCGTACCGCGCAGGCAGTGGCCCACTCCACAACGGCACATTTGGCAGGGTCGTGAGGCGCAGCGGGCGGGTCACGGTGATGGTTTCGAGCAAGACACTGGCCGCGCCGATGGTTGGAGCAGGCAGCGTCACCGTAAGGGTCTCGCTCGTCGTCACCACCACTGAGGATTGCCATGCCGAGGTGGCAGGCACGGTCAGCGGGACGGTGTTCACCACCAGCGACACGGGCAGGCTGGTCGCCGTCGCGCCGCGCAGGGTCACAGTCATGAGGCCGCTGGCCAATGGCAGGGTGGGAGTCAGGAGCAGCGTGGTTGTCGAATCATCGCCACCCGCGAGACTGCTCAGGCGGGTGCTGAAGGTATGCCAGCCACGCATCCCCGCATGGCGACTGTCGAGCAGCTGCGGATCGTCCCATGCATTCGTCATCCAGACGGTATCGCTCATCGGGGCGGTGCTTTCGAGGGCGAGGCGCGAGGCCATGGTTGGCGAGGGCGTGGCCGCTGCGGTCGTGAGCCACAGGGTCGTGGTTCGGTTCCAACGGTCGCCGACGGTATCAACCCAAAACCGCAGCTCGTCATGGGCATCGACGACGGTATCGCCAACCCCGCGCCAATCGAGCGGGAGCACCACGCCATCATGCTGCACCTGCACCGTCGCCGGATTGAGCGTCGTGAGGTCAATCCCCGCTGCGGCCAGCATCGCTCCGGTCACCCGCTGCATGCCCGGTTCGGTCACCGTCAGTGTCCATGTCTGGTGGTCGAAGGCCAGTGGGTTGGTGGGCGGAACCGGGTCACCAAACGGCACGCGCGGCAGGGCTTGGAGATCGGCAGGGGATGCCACCAGCACGGCGTTGTCGAACACGGCGTGCAGCTGCGTCACCTGCTGCACATGGCCGCGCTGCTGGATGGTTGGCTGGACCAGGTACACCCACACCGCGTAGCCGCGATAGCGCCCGCTGCGCAGCAGGGTCACAGGGCTGGTGGGTAGGTCAGCCAATCGCGCCGGATCAGCCTCAGGCAGCGTCGTCGTTTCCAGCGTGAGCGTCAGGGGTGGCGCGGCAGTGCTCAGGCTCCGCACCGCCACGGTCGTCGGCTGGGACGGCACGCCAGCCAACACCACGGTTTGGCCTGCGGTGGTCACGGTGAAGGGTGTCGCTGCTGCCAGTGCCGCCCGGGGCACGACCAGCAGGATCATCAGGAGTGAAACAAGCATGAATCTATAAACCCGCATCAGGATTCTCCGCTAATAACTGCATCAAACTGGCCGCCGTTGCCTCGGCCTGCATCACCGTGGCCACACCGACCTTACGCGGATTGACCACCGCTGGAGCGGCCACGGAACCGCCTGTGGGAGCCGCATCCGGTGGGGATTCCGCCGCGCCACCCCGTCCGCGTTTGCCCTTGGCAGGTGGCTCGTCCTCGACGACATCACGCGGAATACTCAGGGTTAGGCGGGTCAAGGCGGCGAGGGTCAGATCGCGCGGGGTCGCGGCTTTGGCATGGCTCAAGGCCAGCACGCGTGCGGCACGCGGCAAGGGACAGGTCGGAGCCAGCAACTGGGCATGGCGGTCGGCGCGATCCGCTTGCATGCGGGCAAGAATCGCCTCCCACAGCGCGGGTGGGGCATCACGCAACAACCGCAGTCGCGTCGTGCGGTCGAACTGGGCCAGCGCCCGGAGCCGTTCGTCGAGGGCATCACGCGGCGGGGGAGCCAGCGTGGTCAGGGTTTTGGTCGTGCCGCCGTGCGGCAGGGCAGGCCACAAAGGTAGCGGGGTGATCGTGCAGATTGGCTGGCGAAAGCCATTGATTGAGATCGCGGCATAGCCTTCTTCGCGCAAGGGAATCCCGGCCCAGTCTTGCATGGTCAGCCGCGCATCGGGATATTGGCGTTGCCAGACCGCCGCATCGGGGCCAAAGGCCGAGAGGATCAGCCGCGTTTGGACGATCTCCAGCGTGGTGGCCAACATTTCGGCAGGCAGTTGACTCGTGCCTTGATGCATCAAGACCAGCCCAATCCCAAACGAGCGCAACCGTTCCAAAATCTTCTGGTAATTGGCCGGATCGCCCCGTCGCATGGCTTCCTGAAACTCATCGACGACCAGCACCCACGGCTCGCGTTCCTCTTCCGGCGTATCCAAGCGACTAAATGCCGCCGCCAGCACGAGATTAATCAGTACATTGGCCAGAATCCCGCCAGCAGTTGCGCCGATGAGTTCTACCGGAAGTTTGGCCAACACAATCTTGCGTTGATCCATCACCTGCCGGAAGGGAATCGTCGTGCGCGTTTGGTTGCAGGTAATGCGCACCGTGCGGTTAATCAGGAATTGGCTCAGGCGGCGTTGCAAGGCGGTCATCGACGACTTTTGGGTGTCCGAAAGCTTGGGAAACTGATAGGTCCAGAACAGCACGAGGTCAGGATCAGTCACCCGCTCCAGCACGGTGGCGCGATAGGCACTACTGGAAAAGAGCAGATACAAATGGGCAATCGTCGGGGTTGGTTCGCCTTCCATCAGGGTCAATGCACCATAGCGCAAGGCTTCCTGCATCCCCGCCGAATCGCCCCAATGGCTATCGGTGCTGGCCACCAACGCCTCCAGTAACTCGACCAAAAAGTCTGGTTCGGTATCCTTGTTTAAATAGGTCGGGTCGAGCAGATTGAGGCCCAAACAGTGATCGGGGTCAAGTGGGTCGAACACAATCACATCATCCAGCCGATCATCGGGAATCATGGTCAACAGGTCATTGACCAAATCGCCCTTGAAGTCAATCACCCCAAAGCCTGCGCCGATGCGCAGCAATTCGCCCAGTTGCACCTTGGCCGCGTGGCTCTTACCCGCCCCCGTGCTGGCCGTGATTTGCTGGTGAAAGGTGTAGCTTTTGAGCGGAAAGCCCAGATAGACCTGCCGCCCATCGGCAGCGACCCCACCCGTGATCCGCACGATGCGATCCTTTAAGGGGGTGGTCGGATCAAACGCGGGCGGCGGCTCCCCGATGGCACTGACCAGCAAGGCCGGACTGGGCGGGGCAAAGCGGTTATTGCGCCAGATCGCCACGGTTAAGTGCCGTCCGGTCGGCAGATGCCAGAGGGCCGTGACTTCGGGCAGGCTCAGCACGGGCACAGTGGGGGCAGGCAGCAGCGGCGGCAGCGGCATGGTCAGCCAGCGCACGGCATGGCGTTCGCGCAACGCCGGGGTGCGGGTAGTCTGCATACGGCCATGGGTCCAGGCTTGGCGCAGGCGGTCGTGCTGGGCGGTATAGCTGTCGAGTGCGCCAAGCAGGATCTGGTGTTGGGCGCTGGCAATCGCCGCCGTATCGGCCACGACCATCGTCCGCAGCGCGACGGTCACGCATGGGCTTTGCAGCTTGGCCAGCATCGTGGCAGCGGTCTCTTTGCTGGCACTGGCCTGCTGCTCCTTGGCTTCGAGCGTGAGCCAATCCGCCATGGCCCGTCCCTGCTGTTGCCAGCGCTCGGGCACGGCTCCAAGGGTCAACGATACGCCAATCGCCGTCACCCCTTGCTGCGGGCGCAGGCCGCCGATCAGGGCATCGAGTGGATCGCCGACCATCGCATCGGCGCGGCGCAGGGGATAGATCGCAGGCTGCGCCAGCGTGTGCGTCGTCCAGACCAACGCGGGGGCAGCGGTCGCAACCGGATCGGGCTGGGCCAGCAGATCGCAGCCCGGCACAAAGCCTTGCCAAGCGCTGAACACGGGGGCATACAACTCGGGATGCGAGAGCCAGAGACTCCATGCAATCCCTTGATCGGTGTACCACACCTCCAACGCAATCCGCCGATCCGGCGGGGCATGCGCGACAATCGCCTGCAACACGCGCACGATCTCGCCCGCCATCGCCGCCTCACGTTGGCCGAGCTGCGCCGCTGTGGCACTGTGCGGATCGGTCGTCATCGGTTTGGGGATGCGCAGCAGATACCATTGGCCGTCCGCCGCAGGCCGTCGCCGCAGCCGCAGCCATGCGATGAGGGTCGCCAGCACCCACAGCCCATAGCCGACCAGCAGCCAGCCACTGATCGCGTGCAGGCGCGTGACCAATGTGGCCAACGGGGCAAGGCGCGGGCTGGTGAGATGGCCGAGCAGCCATGGACTCAGCAGCCGCACGATCATCAACACCACCACCCCCATTCCGGCCAATATGCGGCCATACACGGCCATGATTAAGCGTCCATGCATAGCGATTCCTCCGCGATTGCCCCATCGGTGTCATCACCGTCAAGCCCGACCATAGCCCAGACCTCGGCCTCGGTCACGTCCCGTTTCAGCAGCAAGCCCTGACGCGGGTGATTGCCCAAGACCGCTGCGAATCGTTCCGCTGCCAATGCCACCAGCCGTTCGGCCAGCCCCCGATCCACGCCCAAGACGGTGGCCGCCTGTTTGGTTGACACCCCATTGCGCCGATCCGCCAGCAGGGCTTCGATCAGGGCGTGCAGCTGGTCATCCGTCAGCACCGCATCATGGGTCACTTGGGCCACGGGGGGCATGGCACGGGCGGTGGGTGGCTGCATCGGGTCGGTGACGAGCGCCGCACTGGCGGGTTCCGCCCCACCCGCTGCTGTCGAGGGCAAGGCCACCACAGGCTGAAACAGATCAGCGGGATCGCACTGCCAAAAGACGTGCGACGGTGGCGCATCCAGCGGCGCGATCGGTCCGATCGTGCACCACGGGTCGGCCACATGCACGCAGACCTCGGCGTGGGCCAGTACCAGGCCGCGCATGGTGACGAGCATCCACGGATCAAGCCGATGCGCCTTTAAGACCGCCGTGGTCGGCAGCACGCCACCACCGAGATAGCCATGCCACACCGTCCGAGGGGCACGCGCATCGCCCGATTGGATGGTCGCCTCGGCCCACGGGTGATCACTCACGGTCAGGATCGGGCGCGGACTGCCTGCCTGCCACGACGGCAGGGCCATGGCAAGAATCGATTGCAGCACCGCCGCCTGCGCCGGATCAGCGGGCAGCACCACCACGACCACCCCACCCCGCTGGAGCAGCAGCGGCAGATCGTCACATGGGGTGGCAAAGACGCTTAACCAGTCCAGCGTCCGCCAGTGCCGCAGGCGCACCTGCCAGCGTTGGGCGGCCATGCGCTGGTCAATCGCCGCATGATTGGGGGTGGCCAGCACCTGTCCGGCCAGCGCGATCAGATCGCCAAGGCTGGGATGCGGGCGGCTGCGCCAGTGGGCGAGCAGGGTCGGCATGGTCTGCCACAGGGCATCGTGCGGTTGCAAATCCGCCAGCATTCCCAGCAGCGTGGTCATGGCAGCATCGTCGAGCCACGCGGCCACATCCAGCGTGGTCGTGACCGCAGGCTGGCGACCATCGACGACCCGCAGCCGCTGCCCCAGCGGTTCGAGCATGGGCACGAGGGTCGCGGCATGGGCCGGAGTCACCAGTGCGACAACACTGGCATGGGCGGTCAGGCTTTGTTCAACAAGCTGCGCGACTGTTACCCAGCGCTGCGACGCAGGCCCGACCAGATCGAGCGGCGTGCCCAAGGGCAACGCGATGTCCGCACTAAACCGCCACCCCACCCCATCCACGACGGGCAGCAGGGCAGGCAACGACGGTAGATCCGGCAGCAAGGCGGCTTCGTCGAGCGGCAGGTCGCCCGTCCATGGCTGCGGTCGGAGCAACCCCAACAACCAGACCATGGCGCGGGCAAAACCCCAGCGCTGCGGGGTCGCATGGACGGCCTGCACCATGCCGTTGCGCAGCATCCAGCCCTGCACGGTCTGCGGATCAGCACCCCCACCGCGTCGCCAGCGCAGCGCAGGCAGGGTCAGGGTCACGGGGCGCAACGTGGCCAATGGGATTCGTTCGTGCAGCGTCGTCAGCAGCAGGCTGTGGGTCGCAGGCGTGGTCTGGAGCACGAGTTGCCGCCCCTGCGCCGTGGGCACAAGCCACAGCCATGCCGATCCCATGCCCACCCCATCAACCAGCGCATCGCGCAGCGTCGTCGCAGCAACCCCCGCCGGAACCCGCACCCGCCACACCATCCACGCCGTTTGGTCGGTCGTGATCGTGGCCAGCACCCGCATGAGCAGCCAGCCGCCACCACCGACCAATAGGATGAGGATCAGCAGGCTCATACGACCTCCTCACCATCCTCGATCACGAGGACAGTTGTGGTCGCGGTAGCAGGCGCGGCAAGCGGCGACCGAACCGGAGCCATGCCACCAGCTACGAAGGCCGGATCGGTGGACGATGGCACGCCATCACCCACAGGCCGGGGTGGCAAGGCCGCGCGTTGGGCTGCTAAGAATACCCCCCATGCTGCCGCGCGTTGCCGCGCCGCCACCGTCGGATCGGTCACCCCAGCCCCAAACCAGCGATCAAACCGTCCCATGGCCGACCTCCTCGTGGAGCACTGCGCGTTGGGGGATTAATTGCCATTCCCAGTGCGAGAGATGGTTGTAGATCAGATACGGCGTTTCGTTGACGATAATCAGGTATTGCCCGGCGCGTTCTTGGCGCTGTTCATCGGTCATGCCCAGTCCGGTAATCCACTGCAACTGGGCATCGGTCACCATCGGGAAGCGCTCGCGTAAGGCGGGCAATTGGTCACTGCGCATCGTGCCGATCACCGTGATAAAGCTGTTTTCAAAAATCTCCGCACCCGCCTTCGTGCCTAATAAATGCGTCGTCTGGTCAATCACCCACACGCCCGCGCCGAAGCGCCGCGCGGTCTTGGCTAAGCGTTCGGCAAAGCTGGCCAGCAGCGGATTGGCAAACAAGACCCCGGCCTCATCAATCCCAATAATCGCCTTGCGTGGTTTGAGCCGAATCTCGCGTTGGATCGCGCTGGCGATCAAAATCAGAAAAAATTGCTTGATATGCTCCGGCATCGCCGCGTCCGACACGTCGTAGATCACCACCGGGGTACTGGGGTCAAGCGTCAAATCCATCGTTGAGGGTTGATCAAAGACCTCAGCAAAGGGCGACAGCGTCCACGGCAGCAGCAGGTCACGCAGACCCGTGGTGTCCTCGGCCAACAAGGCCACCACATCCGACAAGCGTGGGGCAGCATGGGTGGCATAGATCACCGAGAGCACCCGCCGCAGGGTTTGGCGATGCCGTTGGGTGAGTGCCCCGTCTAAGAGCCATTGCAGCACTTCTTCCACGTGCAGCACTTGGGTTACGAGGTCATGCTGGAGGTCAACAATCGGGTCAAGCAGATTCAGCCGCAGGGTATCCAAGGCCACCCGATTGACCGAGGCCCGCCCTGCATAGGCTTCGGCCAGCGGAGCAAATGCGCCTTGGGGATCGAGCAGAATCAGTTGGTAGCCTGCATCATCGACCAGGCGCGAGCCGAGGGTGGCGACATAGCTACTCTTGCCGCTGCCCGTGGCCCCACAGAAAAAGCCGTGCAAGGCAGGCAGCGCGGTCAAATCCAAGAGCAACGGCGTGCCGCGCAACTCATCCACCCCCGCCAATAACGCCGACGCAGGTGGTTGCGAGCGCTGGGCCAGATAGATCGGTAGCAGCGTCGCCAGCTGCGCGGTAATCATCGGATGGCCATGGGTGGGCAGGTCAAGCGTGGCGGTCGCGCGGGTTCCGAGCAGCGGCAGCAAATCCGGTTGGCGACCGAGCATCGGGCTGAACGTGATCGTCGATCCCAGCGCTTGGCGGGCCGCTTGGGCCTGCGTGCGGGCCAGCACGGGCGAGGCCGCCCCGACAAACACCGCCACCTGCACCGTGTGCAAGAGTGCGCCCCGCTCCAGATGGGTCGAGGCCGCTTGCCAATCCTGCACGGCGTGGCGACGGGCTTCGTCATAGGTCGGATTGAGTGCCGCATGGGCATCAAGCCGTTGCAAGGCCACATCCATGGTCGTGCGGGCACGGTCGGGGGCCATGGTCAGCGCATCGACCACGATAATTGCATGGGTTTGTTCGAGTAACAGCGAGCGAAACAGCAAGGGCGAGAGCGACCCATGCCAGCGTTCGGCCAGCATGCCCTGCCAGCAGCGTTGGCCCGTGGGTGTATCGGCCACACCGGTTGTTGCACTCAGATGCACCGTCGGCGCACCCAAGACAAAGGGCAGGCTACTCAACCGCGTCGCCCCACCACAGGCCCGCCCCAACGTATGTTCGACCGTGGTATGGGCCAAACTCGGCGGACACCAGACCACGAGATAGTGGGTCATACTGGTCATGGCGTGCTGTTCCAAGTCCTGCATGTGGAGCAACTGCGCGGTCAGACGCGGATGGCGCGGGTCGCTGGGGTCGAGCAAGCGTAGTTGGTCATGAATCCGCTGGCGACGCTGGGCCAACGAGCGCGGCGCGACCACACTGATCAAGCGCCAATCCACGACCAGACTTTGCAGCGCCTGTCGCACGCGGTCAATCGCCACCTCCCACTGATGCGGATGGAGATTGACCACCTCAAGGCCGTGCAATTGGAGCAACAGTGGTGGAGTCATGGCTGCCCCCGATCAGCCAAACTGACCAGTGTGCCATCCGGCTGCATCACCGCCGTCGTGGTCGTGCGGCCCGTGGCCTCGCCCTGCCCCAACTGCCGACAATCCACCGTCAAGCGCTGCGGAGCCAGCAGCCGCACCAATCCATACCGCAGCACGCCGACCACCACCGTGCGCAGCGGCTGCTCCTGATAGGTTCCGCGTGCCACCACCAGCCCCAGCACCACACCAACCAACAGCCGCACCAGCAGCGGCACGCCCGTGGGGCCAAGCACCAGACTCATGGCCATGCCGCCACCCCCCAGCGTCACCAAATCACCGATGGACAAGCCACCCAGCGCCGGAACGCTGACAATCGTGGTAGGCGGTTGTAAAAAGGGTCGAAACACCTGCATCAGAGACCTCCTTGAAAAAAAGGACGCTGCGCAGCACGACCGCTCCGCAGCGTCCACCCTACCGACCCTATTGCCCAACCGCCTTGAAGGCAGGTTTGACCCAGTCCAAGACGATGGGAATAAAGGCAATCAGCATGATCCCGCCGAGGAAATAGGCGATGCGCAGCTTCTTGGCCAAGGCGCTGGCAAACGACCCCGCAAACAACATGACCCCGAAGGTCACGCCGCATAAACCAAAGACCACCCACGCGAAGGTATACAAACTGTCGATATTGACGAGTTTATTCACCAACTCCATCACATCGAACCCACCAGCGGCGACCACCAAACGAGCCATACGAACCTCCAATGCTTAGGGAAGAATCGATTGACCAACCGACCCCAGCTGCACCGTCACCGGAACGGGCTGCGCGGGGTCATGCGGACAGGTCCAGACCACCGTTTGGGCGGTGGTGATCACGAGCGGCCACGGACGATCCGGCTGCAATGGCTGGGTCACGCCGCCCGCCGTGCAGGTTGCGTCGGCAGGATTGAGCACGGTCGCCGGACTGCGCAGCACGGTCGTGATTGCCAACCCGTTGGGTGTCGCCGTGACCGTTTGCCAGTCCACCTGCAAAACTGGTGCGTCCGGCATGGCGATGCTGAGCGGCACGGCCTGCCCATCGACCACCAGCGCCAGATCGACCCGCGTACCCGGCATGGCGGTGGCGGTAATCGGCAGCGTGATCGTCGTCGCGCTCGCCACGGGCAGGCTGACGAGTGCCACCCCATGGCGGCTGACCACGCCGGAACGCGCGGTCGGCCCCACCGTGACACTGACCATGAGCGTGGGTTGAAGTTCCACCAGCGTCCAGTCCATGCCCGTCACCGCCAGCGGCAACGTCGCATCATGGGTCGTCAGCAATGGCTGTTCGCTGGGCAGTGCCTGAATCAGCGTGCGCGTCGTCAGATCGTCCTGATCCCAGAGCACCAGCGTCACCCCGACCTGCTGCTGGGGAATCGCTGATCCGGCATGCACCGCCACGATCTGCCGCGCCACGACCGTGAGCGTGCGCGGCTCGCCCTGCGCCTGCTGGAGCGTCAACACCGACCCCACCGCGAGGTCATTGGCTTCGAGCGCTGCGCGATCAAGGCCGATCACCACCTGACTGCGCGTCCCACCCCAGACCGCTGTGCCAGTGGGAATACCAGCCGGATCAGGCCAGCCTAGCGCGGGGTCAAACGCCAGCACCGCAAACGCCTGCGGCCCGATCACGAGCTGCACCGGAGCGGCCTCGCCATCCGCCGCGACGGTCACCGGACGCAGCACGCCCTCGGCCAACGGTGCGGCTTGCGAGCGCCGACCGAGCAGCCCCCAGCCCAGCAGCACCACCGCGATGATCACCAACCCCAACCAGCGCGGTGCGCCGCGTGGGGCGGTGGCAGCGGTCGGGGTCACGGGCGGGCGGGCCGTGGCAGGCGTACCCAACCAGACGAGCTGGCCATTGACCGGAACCGCGCCTTCGCGCTGCCAGAGGTCGGTCAAGCGGTCGAGTTCGGCGTGTCGTCCGGCCACTGACAAGCCTGCCAGTAGCGGAGCCACAAACGCCTGAAATTCATGGTCATAGGGACTCGTCATGGCGCACCTCCGAATGTGGGCGGCAGCACGGCCTCCGTGACGGGCAGATGCACCCGTTCGGCGGTTGCCGCCAACGCCACCACCTGTCCGAGCCATGGCACGCGCACCACCAAGCCCTCGTGCATGGGCAGGGTCACGACCCAGCGTCCGGTGGTATCCGTCCAGCCCTGCGCGACCCGATCCCCTGCCGCGCTATCCACCACCACCGCCATGCCTGCAATCCCCTGATCGCGGCCACAGGTCGCCGTGCCACGACAGACCTGCACCGTCACCATGCGCGTGGTGGGGGGCAACGCCTGCATGCGCCAGCCGAGCACGGGCAGCGTCGCCGTTGGGCGAACTCCAACCGGATTCGCCAGCGTTGGCAGCGGCACAACGGGCGAGGGCAACGCCGCCACCGGATCAGCCACGGTCGGCAGCGGTGTGGTCACAAGGCTATCCACGATTAAGTCGGCACTCCAGAGCCAGCCAGCCAAGGGCGCGGCCCCGACCCGAAAGGCCGTGACTTCGACATAGCCCTGAAACATCCGTCCCGTCAGCGTGACCGCATACCCGCGTGGGATATGGGCGAGCGGCACATAGGCAAGGCCTGGTCCGGCCCGCAGCTCGCTGTCGGCCTCGGCCACCACATGCGCCAATGCAGGGGGAATCGCCTGCACGGCCAGCGGTAGACTGATGAGCGCACACGGCTCCACGCCTGCCCGAATCTGGCTATCCACCACCGCCACGGGCTGGCCATCGACGACACAGGCGGTGGGCACAGGCGGCGTGGTGCTGCCACTGGGGACTGGCACGACCGTTGCCGCAGGCACAACCGTCAGCGTTGGAAACACAATGATCGGGGGGAGTCCACCATCGACCGAATCAGGGGGTGGGACGCTGGGCAGGGGCGTACTGCTGGCCGTTGCGGTCGCGGTTGGTAGGCTGGTCGCCGTTGCGGTCACGGTTGGCACACTGGTTGGCGTGCTGCTCGCCGTTGCGGTGGCCGTTGGCGCATCCGTCACCGTCGCGGTTGGCGTGCTGTTGGCCGTTGGCTCCAGCGTGGCCGTGGCACTCGGCGGTATCGCCACGGTTGCGGTCGCAGCGGGGGTAACCGTGCGCGTCTGATCCACGAGAACGGTCGTGATCACCGGATCATCGGGGCGATCACGGCGCTGCGCGGTGATCACCAGCGAGTCGGTCGCCGTCACCGGAACCGTGAAGGCCAGCGTCGTCACCGCTGGCAGCGCCGGATCAGCCAGCGCGTCACAGCTCGCCACCGCGCCGCTGATTCCACAGGCCCGATTGTGACTGTCCACCCGATCCCATGCCACGGCGGGCGACAGCCGGATCGTCAGGGTCGCGGTCACGGCCTCGGCAGGCTGAGTGACGACCACCGTTACTCCCATGCCGGGCACGGCCACGCTGGGCTGGGCCACCAACTGCACCACGGGCGTGGCGAGTGGTCCGGGTTGCGCGGCTGGGGTGGGCCAACTCACGACAATGGTGGTGAGCGCCGCCAGCCATGCGCCCACGCGCCGAACACCGATCATGCACGCCTCCTTTCTAAAAAAATACTGCTCTCTCGATTCTAGCGAGCAGCGCGGCGGATGGTGCGATGGCGATGTCGTGGCAATGCACAACACCATCGCACGGCCATCGCACGGCCATCGCATCGCCGTCGCATCGTCGCATGCCCATCGCACGGCCATCGCACGGCCATCGCATTGCCGTCGCATCGTCGCATGCCCATCGCACGGCCATCGCACGGCCATCGCATTGCCGTCGCATCGTCGCATGCCCATCGCATGCCCATCGCACGGCGATCGCATTGCCGTCGCATCGTCGCATGCCCATCGCATTGCCATCGCACAGCCATCGCATTGCCGTCGCATCGTCGCATGCCCATCGCATTGCCGTCGCATCGCCATCGCACCACCCGCCGCCCATCCCGCTATGCTGGAGGCAGAACGGTTTGACCCAACGGAGGTCTCTATGGATGTGTTCGCCCCCAACGCCGCTGGTATCGGGATCGCCTGTGCCGTGTTGTCACCGCAGGAAGTTACGGAGTGTCAAGAATATGGCGTGCTGCCCCGCACCGAGGGCATGCATTGCCTGCGCGTCGCCGATCTCGATGTCATCGTCCATCTCGCCCATGGCTGCGCCACCGCCACTCCCGCCAGCACCACCCCGCTCGGCATGTGGCTCGGCTTCCCCACCTTGCTCGCCCATACCCTCTATCAAGCCAAACAACGCCGGGCATCGGGCGGCATCTGGTATTCGATTCCCTTAACCCTCGCGGCGGAGGCGCTGTGGTAATGGACGCACCAACGCCGATCCCGCCGATCAGCGCGATTCCGCCATGGGATGACCCCGTGCCGCCACCCGTCACGCCGGATCGCCGCGCGGTCATGGCGCTCGTGGTGAGCGAGGAAGGAGCCAGTCAGGATGAATGACCAGTTAATGGATGCCAGTAATAAGGGGTTATTGATCGACCTGATGCAGTATTGGGTCGCCATGCCCGCGTGGTGGATCAGTCGCATGCTGATCTTGTTGCACGAAGCCTGTGCGGTCGTGCTTGGCGTGGTCATGGCAGGCGCATTGCCGAACGCGACAGTGGGCTTTTCTGGGTGGGTTGGGCCATTAACCAGCGCCCTGATGGGCAATTGGTACAGCCGCGCCTTGGCCATTGGCATGCTCGGTTTGGGATTGACCTTGATGCTGATGGGCAGTGGCTTCCAGCTCCGCCTCGTCCAACCACGGGCGTTTGTCCGCTGGTCACTGATCATGGTGCTGTTGGCCATCGCCGCGCCCAGCCTCTATGCCACCACGATTCAGCTCGTGACGCAGGTTCCGGCACTGATCATGCCGCCCATCGTCGAGACCCTGCCGCCGATCACCGCCGCGTGGATCACGGTCGGGCAGGATGGCAACCCGGTAAAACCCTTCGATCCGGCCAATGCCGCCTATGCGCGTCGCGCTGCGGTGCTGGCGGTTCCAGCCACCGCGTCGGGCTGTGCCACCCATATCGCCAGCAGCACGGTCTGTGCCCACCCGATGTACACGCCGATGGATGCCGTTTTGGCCCTCTGGCGGACAGATCGCACCAGCTTGATCAGTGGCGTTGATGGGGTGAATCAGACCACGCCCGACGGGACGGTCACGGTGCAATTCGATGGCTTGCCACCCGATTTTGCCGCGATGTTTTATCCCGATAGCACCCAGCCGTGGTATGGCGGGTCGTTCACCAGTGACCCCAGTGGCATGCAGAAGCGCCGCGAAGCCTTGAACACGGCCAGTAGTGGCACGCTGCACGCGGTCGTGGGCATCCTTGCGGCCTTGGCCACGCTCATGCCGACCCTTGCCCAAGCGCTGATGACCGTCTGCGGCGCACTGCTCTTTCTCTTGGGGATTGTAGTGGCCCCACTCGGCATGCTCGGCAACCAGCGCCAGTGGGTCGCCGTGGTCTATCGCAGTTTCTTCCAGATCAGTGGCTGGCAAACGGTGCTCGCGGTCGGAACCAATCTCGCGACCTACCTGCTCTTTGGCACACCGACCCAAGTAGGGATTGCCATGGCCTATCCGACCATGCTCGTGGTGCTGCCGCTGTTCGTCTGGGTGCAATGGCGGGTGCTGCGTTTTGCGATGGGGTTGAGTTGGCAAGGGTTTGCCGCCGTGCGCACGGTCGTGAGTCGCGAGCCGCTGCAACGCCTGCTGAGTGACCAGCCTGCCGCAGCCACCGAAGCACGGGTAACGGCCACGGGACACTACACGGCCACCGCCGATCCCGCCGCGACCCAGCCGACCATGGCTCCGTCAACCCTGCTCCGCACAACGCCGATGCAGGAATCGACGGCAACCGGAAGCACCGCCCAAGCACCCAGCAGCACCCACACCAGCAGCGCACTGCCATCCCTGATCAATCCGCGAGGCATGGTCATGCGCATGCAGCAGGCGACCCAGCGCACCGTGCAACGTGTGCAGCAGCTTGACCACCAGATCGAGGTCAAGGAAGCGGCCATGCTCCGCACGGCGGAAGTGCGCACCGATACCCAGCTTGACCGCACGGATCAGGCGATCACGACCATGATTGGGGGCAAGGCGATTGCCACAGGCGTGACCTATGTCCATGAGAACGAGGTCACACCCGAATGGCTGTTTGCGCCTCCGCCCGCATCGACGAGCGCTCGACCAACCGCGCAAGCACCACGATCAGGACAACCAAGCAGCGCCGCGCCCGTTGCTCGTCGCGATGGCGACCGCTCCCGCATGTCCAGCGCCGCGCCACGGCCAACCGATGCACCCACGCCGGAACTGCCAACGCGGCCCATGCCCCGCACGGCACGACCACCTGCCACTGATCTGCCGCCAACCCAGCCCTTGGTTTCCAGCGCTGGTCGTTCGGCAACATCAGAAGCAGCAACCGAGGGTGCAGCGCTCGATGCGCCATCGGAATCGAACACGGCATATCCATCAATCGCCAGCATTGCCCATGCACCGACACCAGCGCCCGCGATCCACGCGACGGCCAGCACGCCACCGCCTGCACTTGCAAACAGAACGCAGCTGGACGTGCCCACGCCGCCGACGCAGGAATTACCCGCTGCCGCGCCGCTGCGGAGTAGCGTGGCCACGCCGCCAACACGCGCACAGACTTCCGCACCGCGCACGCCGGAATTGACGAGCAACGCAGCGCGTGGGCCGCAACGACCGCCATCGCCAGCATCCAGTCCAACCAACGGAACCGGACAGAGCAAGAGCGCCGCGCCAACGCCCGTTGTTACCAGCACCGCCACGTCGCCATCGCCAGCGCAACCGGAAGCTCCTACAGGGCAGGCAACCCCTGCCGTGGCGACCGCGACCCATGCGCCCATGGCGGAACCAGCAGCACCCACGGTCGAACAACGCACGCCGCAGACACCAACGCGACCCGCGCGATCACGGTCACGATCCCGCGTTGGCATGCCCACAGAAGCGCAACGAAACCAGCTAAGAATTGACATAACGAAAGAGGGACAACCAGCGCCATCCGACCCGTCACCGCCTGCCGCTGCGCCGCTGATTGCGCCACGGTCTGAGCAGCGCGGTCGTCGATGAACCGGCAATCAGCCATTTGGTCAGACCGTGCATCCGTTCATGGAGGAGTGCACAACCAGTGCAGTACCGTTGCACTATCGTTGCAGCACGGTTGCACTATCGTCAAGTGGGGTGCGCCTGCTCAGGGAGTGGGCTGGACGGCCATTTGGTCGTGCCGACACTCTTTAACAGCCTGCGCAGCCACCATTTTCAATCTCGTCGTTCATCCGGCGTTCGTGCACTCCACCGCGCAGCCACTAATGACAATCCTGCTATTCATCGATCAATCCACCGATCACCTAGCCAGCCAATCCGCTGGAGAAAGCTTGGTATGAAGACTCCCACGGGCTATGCCCCGAACGCCATGGAAACCGAGAGCTTGCTGCTCTTAGCCCGCCTTGGTCGCCTCCTTGCTCGCCACCTGCATGTCGCGTGGCCAGGACGCGCGCTTCGCAATACCTATCAATCCCTGAATCGCTTAACCGAAGCCGGACTCATCACCTATGTCGAACACTTTGAAGCGCCATCGGCTCGCCAGCGGCAGCGCACGAACCAGTTGTGGAAACGTCACGGTCGGATTTATAGCCTCACGCCCATGGGCTGGGACTATCTCAAAGCCGCCTTTCCCCAGCTTGAGGAAGGCAAGGAACGCCTTGCACCAACCTATTTCAATCCGCGTCATCAAGCGGAGCATCAAATCGAATACGCCGATCTGGTCACGAGCATCCTGCGTGATCTCGACACCATTCCGGGGATTATCGGCATGAGTAGTTATATCGAGATGGATCTGAGTGAGCAAGCCCGCCCCCGCGCTGATGGGATTGTCGTCCTGCGCCGCTGGAAGCATGCGATGGCCCATGCTGATGAGCGCTCATCGTGTTATCCGTGGTTGGTTGTCCCCCGCCAAGAAGGGCAAATCGACGAGCTATTTGCGATTGAGATCGATCGGGGAACCGAGGAACCGAGCATCATCACGGGCAAGGCCCAATCCTATGGCGCACTGTTCGCCTCCAAATCGTGGGAGTCGCGCTTTCAATGGCCGTTGATTGCCTTTGCCGTCCCGACCGAACGCCGCCAACGCGTGATCTTCGATGCGTGGGATCGCGGCTGGCCCGGTGGCCCCATTCGCTGTACGACCTTTGACGCGATTCATACCCATGGGGCACTGGCTCCGATCTGGACCCATCAGCATCACCGCGACATGACCTATCAGGTTCCCTTGCTCCGTGCTGTATGGGCCGAGGCGGTGATCGCATGACCGCCTGTCTCACGCCGCATGATCCCATCCTTGTCGCTAGCCTGCACGCCGGACTGATGGCCTTGGGGCCACTGGATCGTGCCACCATCGGTCGGATCTGGTTTCCCACCAAGGGCGATCAGGCGATTCGGCGTATCCTGCGGCCGCTCGTCCAGCAGAAGCTCTTACACGCCACGGTGCTGAGTAACGGTCGCCAACGCATCGCCATGCGCTACCACGCCACCGCTGTTCCCGCGACCGATCTGGCGATTTTGCCGCCGATTCGCATGGCCGCTGCCCTGATCGAAACCGCCCAACGCTTGCCCGATCTGGTCAGCGTACAAACGACGGTGCTCGACCTCTATCGCGGCGGTGGCCGGATCGTGGGCCTGCGCACGCGCACCACCCCGAGCCGTCGGCCATCACCGCCAATCCTGCGCTGGAATAGCGCCGCGCCACGAGAACGGGAGCAGGATACGTGGTACTTACTGGTTCCTGACCACGAACAAGTCTCGCGCGATCAGCACGCCATGCGGGCACGCTGGTATCGCGACTTGGCAACTTCGCGGGGGTTTCCCGTGCCGATTCCGCTGATTGTGACCACGCCAGCACGGCGGGCCATCGTGGACTACGCCTGGACCCCGCACTGGCCGCAGATCGTCATCGGATATGCCACTCCCGATGGCCCATGGACGGACGTGACATGGCAACCCATCGTCGATGGCACGGCATTGCCGCCGCCTGTCCCAATCACGCAGCTCGCTCGCTAATCTCGGTGGTGTCTTTTCTTAACTGGGTGTTTTTCTTTCGCAGTCTGTTTTGTTTGAAGGAGTTTCGCATGACCGCTCACATGCTTTCACCGCGCCGTCGGCGCAGCCCATTTGCTCGGATCGGAGGTCGTATGGTGGAGAATGAATCAGGATTCGTTGAGAACGCCGCGCCGGAGGAGGAGATCACGCTGGCTGAGGCCACGCCTGATGTGGCTTCTATGCCTGTTGCCGCCGCGCCGATGGCCGAATTGCCCCCGATCACGGCGGTGATCCCCCGGGCAGTCACGGCGAT
This sequence comes from Herpetosiphon gulosus, assembly GCF_039545135.1. NCBI lineage: Bacteria > Bacillati > Chloroflexota > Chloroflexia > Herpetosiphonales > Herpetosiphonaceae > Herpetosiphon > Herpetosiphon gulosus. Next base: position 39,025 of record NZ_BAABRU010000028.1, read on the forward strand.
TGTGGAGCCAGTTGCGCAGCCGATGGTTGATCATCCCGTTCCGCCGGTGCAGCCCGTGGTCGTCAACCCTGCCGCGCCAGTCCAGCCAGATCGCCATCGGGTCGAATCGATCACGATGCGGCCCACCGAACCCAGCACGCCACCCGCTACCGGACTCGCTGCACCCATCGCGCAGCCCGAACGCCCACGCTATGCTGGCCCGCGCGTGCCGCGTGCGCGATCAACCACCCAAGCCTTTGCGCCGCATGCGGATCGCTGGGGAACCAATCACATTACCGTCGTGGGGCGAGCAACCAATGATCCGGTCACGGTCGTGCGGCCAACCGCTGGTGGAGCCTTCAATCGCTACACGGTCGCCATCTACGATCAGGTGCATGGGCATGATGATGTGCTGCCCCAAATCTCGACCGTGGTGATGCTCGTCCCGCGCGATGCGGCCAGCCTCAATCTGGCTTTCCAGCCGGGGCGGATGTTGACGGTCAGTGGTCGCTTGGTCGTGCGCACCCACTTCGATGGTCGCTATGCCCGCACCAGTGAGTTTGGCGGCTTGTTCCAGACCCAACCCTATGTGCTGGTGGGCAGTGCCGCCTTGACACGCGGGGATGCCAGTCGTCAGCAATACCTGATTGGCCAACTGTCGGGCACGGTCACCGGAGTCCTCAAGGAGCCAACCAGCCGCTTTCGCTTTGACCGCCAGCATGAACAGGTCGTGCTGATGCGCGTCACCGAAGCCTTTGATCGGCCACCGCCCGCCCGTGGCCAACGCATCGAGCACCAGATCGTGCCGTTGTTGGTTCCCTTGGCGGTGGCTGAAACGCTGCCACGGTTGGAGCCAGGCATGCGCATCCAAACCGAGGTCGAATTGCACGTGCGCCACCGGATTTTGGGCAATCACCACTTTGCATTGTCTGGTGTACCCGATGAGGCCAAGAGCCAGTTGCGCCACCGCGAACGCTGGACGTTGGTCGCTACATGGATGGAGGAACAGATCGCATGCAATCCCGCTTCCGACGCGTCGGACTTGTCATAATCTTGTTTTTGGCTGGTTGTGGAGGTCGCCCGCTTCCGGCGGCTTCCACCCATCCGATCACGGGCAAGCCTCAGTGGTGGTGTCCCACGCCCGTCATGGCAGGCGATCCGACCGCAATAGCGGCAGTGCCCACGGTCACGCCCTACTATCACCGTGACCAATTCATGCTCGGCCACGACGTGCTGAGCAATGGGCTGCGCGTGACCGTGCATGCGATTACCAGCGGCGAGGAAGCTCCAGCGGCGATAGGCGGGGGCCAGCTTCAGTGGGTCGATCTCGAACTCACCAGCGCGGTATCCCTGCCGCTCGATCTGGCGGCGCAGGTCGTCATTCGCGAGGTTGAACAGGATGCCGGACAAGCGGCACGCGGCTGGTGGACGACCGATACCGCCACGCTGGCCACGACCGCGATCACGTTGCCAACGCGGCTGGAGGCAGGCATGCCATGGCGCGGCCAGATTCCGATTCGCACGCCTATGGGCAAACCTGTGTTTGTCGTGTTCTACCGCACGCCTGCCGATGCGTTGCTCCGCGAGCAGCCGACCGATGGCGTGATCGTGGTGCAGAATCGCCGTGACCCGACCTGTGCAGGCAATATTGCGCGGGTTCCGTTCCCGACCATGCCCGCAGGCGGTGGACCAGGAGCGCCGATTAACGGCACGCCCGTCGCGGTTCCGCCGGGCACGAATCCCTTGGTGGCCTATGCGGTCAGTAAGCTCGCATGGCCCTATGTGTGGGGCGGCGAGAGTGAGGCCGAAGGCGGCTTTGATTGTTCAGGGCTGATGTATGCGGCGTATGGCAGTGTGGGATTGACGATTCCGCGCACGTCGCAAGCGATGTGGCAAAGTCCCCAACTCCAACGGATTGGCATCAGCGAGCTGCGACCGGGTGATTTGGTCTTTTTCCACACCGATAGCAGCCGCTTCAACAGTCCGCCCACCCATGTAGGCATGTATATCGGCGACATGAATGGCAATGGCACGCCCGATTTGGTGCATGCCTTGAGTCCGGCATGGGGTATTCGGATTGAGGACAATTGGTTGACCAAGCCGTGGTTAATGGCTCCATGGCCCGATGGGACACCCCGTCTGTGGGGCGCTGGGTATTTTGTCAATCCCTATCGTTAACCTCTATTAAAGGAGTCGTTCGATGCGTTGGTGTTTTTTATTCGTGATGCTGCTCGTCAGTCCGTTCGTCGCCGCTGCCCAAACCACTCCGATCACCGTGCGGGTGCAGGATGCGGCGACGATGCAGCCCGTGGTCGGGGTTGCGATCACGTTCATACCCGTCGGCGGCCACCCGATCACAGCGACCAGCGACGCGCAGGGATTGGCCGTGGTCGCCTTGCCAGCGGATCGCATGGTTGTCACGCTGGCCGCTGCCGATGGGGCAATCCTGCCGTGGGAAGCGCCGTATGCCGCAGGCTATCCCATTCAGTCGGTGGTGGGCCTGACAACCTTGACCGTGCAGATCGACCCAGTGACCGGAGTCGCCCATCACGCCCTCGAGCAAGACTGGGCGGGCGGCCCGACCCAAGCCGATGACCCGACCGCTGCCCTTGCCCCACCCGTGACCGGAACCGCCCTCGCCGCCCAAACCGCCACGGTAGAGGTAGCGCAGCTGCCGACCAGCGAAGCCGTGCCGCCGACGAGCGAGCCGACCAGCACCGTGCCAGCGACAACCCCAACCAGCCTACCCAGTCCGATGCCGACCAGTAGTCAACCGGTGCTGGCGATTATGCCCAGTAGCCCACCGACCCCACCAACCACCCGCCCATGGACGCTGTGGCTGCCGATTGTGGTTATTGTGGGCGTGCTGATCCTCGCACTCTGGAGTTGGCGCAGTCGGGCGGGGGTGCTGCGATGATCCGGCGTGGATTGCTCTTGCCCATGGTGCTGATCTGCCTCATCGCTCCAGCAGCCACCACGGCCCAAACACCAACCACGACGGCATCCGTTGCGGCATGGGCATTTGATACCCCGCGCACCTTGGGTAGGGATAGCGGCGTGATTCGCGGCCTCGCCACGGCGCTCGACGACCACGGCTATGCCCATACCAGTTATCTCCGCGCCAGCGAGTTTATGGCTGAGGCCAGTCACAGCGCCCTGATCGTGCAAGGCGTAACCCACGCAGGCGACCGCTATGAGCGCCGTCTGTGGCAGGGCGAACCCAGTGCTGGCCCGACCGCGATCACCGCCCGCTCAGGCCGCATCATCGTCGCCGCAACGCTCGATGGACAGGTGCGGCTGTGGGAAAGTCGCGATAGCGGGGTGACGTGGGGCGAAGTGGAGAGTCCCATTCCGGCCAGCGTAGCGCAACTGGCCATCCTACCCGATGGCCGCGCCGTGCTGGCGTTGCTCACGCGCACGGGGATGCAGTTTACCCTCACCATCGCAACCGAAACGAGCGCAGGCAGCGGAACATGGCTGTTGGCCAACCCCTTGCCAAGCAGCGCTAGTACAGTGTTGACCGTGTGGCAGCGGGACGACGTGCGCACCGATCAGGCTGGATTACCGCAGCTGGTCATCGCACAGGGCAGGGCGGGTGGGGTGCAGCTTGTCATCACGCAGAACGGCACAACGTGGCAACCGCAGACCATCGCCAGTACCACGCCGCATGCGTTAGCGCTGAGTGCCGTTGGGGGTCGTTTAGTCGTGGTGCATGAGCAGTATGGCGAGCGGGTGCTGTGGTTGGCCAGTTCGACCGTGCGCGAGGATTGGCAGGTGACGCGGCTGAGTACGCCGTCCTCGGTGATCGTCGAGGCCAATCCCCTGCTCCACGATCCGCAAACCAACACGGTGATGCTGCTAACGACCTGCCGCTTTCCGGATCGACTATTCGGGAGCTATCGGGCGCAGCTCTGCCTGAGTCGGGTTGGGGCGGACGATTTGCACACGGCAGGAGCATGGGAAAGCCAGTGGGCCGAGCCGTGGACTCCTATCGCCATGGCCCAACCGCATACCGCGCAGGCCGGAGCGGTCGTCGTGACCCACGGCATGCAGGCCCATGTGGCGTGGGTGGGCCAGTTCATCCCCAGCGATTTTCTGCACATTAACGCCACGCAGGCGGGGTTTGTGACGACGAGTGAGGCCATGGCCACAACCGGGCGGATTCCGGCGTTGGCGCGGCTGGATGCGCCGTGATGGAGGCGCGAGTAATTGCCGTCTAAGGGTTTGTCATGGAATCAATCGCTTACTACTTTGATTATTCTACCATTTCAGACAGGGGACGATTGCTGAAGCGTATCTGGTAGAAGCTCAGTAGTGAAACAAACAACCTTCAAGATTCAGCATAAACGAGGGGCCAGGATGCATCGAAACCCAGGCCACATGTTGATAACGTTAGAATGGCTACCGATACGTGTAGTAGAACGCATATATGTTTTATCATCAAAATATGCA
>NZ_BAABRU010000029.1 GCF_039545135.1 Herpetosiphon gulosus
GACATGGGGGTGCAATGCACGTCAGATGAGCAGTATTGCCGACGATCGGCCACATTGGGCACGATTGCCGACGATTATTGAGCGCGATTGCTAACGATTTTTGTGTAGTATAGGGCGGAAAGTGACAGCATGGCCATCGACCGCATATCACGATGGCCGCCTATGATACGGTGGATTGGACAGCGTATGGGCAGGTGCTCGGACGATTTGTGCAAGCGCAGCAGGCGTTGCCCATCCGGTTGCATGCCTTGGGTCTTTTTCCTGAGACAGGGGTGGTGTTCCTTGCACCACGGGTTACGGCATCCCTGCTCACCCTCCATACCACACTTTTGGCAGCCTGTGCATCGGTGGAGGATGCGCCTCTCGCCTATGCCCACCATTTGGGTGTGAACACATGGATGCCGCATTGTACGCTCGCACGAGGACAAACACTATCGCAGGCGACGTCGATTGTTGCGACGTGTAGTCGTCACTGGCAAGCGATTGATGGCATGATTGACGGGATTGGCATCCTGATTCCGCCTGCGGTGATCGACGTGGCGCAATACCCCTTTGTACCCATGCCGCACCAGATGCAGGAATAACGCATCACCATCCTGCGCGTTGCCATGGCGTGAGAGGGCGGTGAATCGGTGTGGGCCGTGATCATCCCAGCTGATCACAAACCCCTGCAAAGGACTTGCACGGGGGGAGTGAACAGGGTCAGTGAACACCCAAACGGGCAAATCGAAGCCCGAAACGGGGATACGGAGCTAACGACGATTGCACTTTGGTGGGGGGTATGCTGTCGCCGTTTGACCCACCAGCAAGGGCTAAAGCCTGCTGCGCTGCGCTTGCACTGGTGTTCCATCCGTCGCCATCAACCCCCCACCAAAGTGCAGCCGCCCTGCGGGGCGGCAGGCGCGGCGGCTGCGCCGCGCCACCGTGGGAAATCCCATCGTCCCGGTGCTGCCTATCTCACCTCGCTTCGCGAGCGCCTGCGGCGGTTCTGACGAACGTTGCGATGGACGGCTTAACGCACGCTGGACTCATGGCTGCGCAGCCCCGTTGGGCGACCTACGGTCGGCTTGCTTCGCAACCGCTGCTTGGGGTTCGTCGCGGGGACGCTCCTCACCCGATTTCCCACGGTGGCGCGGCGACGTGCGCTTCAACTCTCAACACATCGAGCCATCACCCAGGGTGTGCAATCACCATAGATTGAGCCATCACCAGGGCGCACTCTGCCTTGCCGCGTCTGCCGCCGTCGCTTCCGCGTGGGAGGTCAGGCCACGCCAACGCCCCTGCACGGCATGGAATCCCCAACGATGATCTGATTAACCAGTGTATCCAGTTCCAACCAGCAAGCTAGAGCGATAGCCGTGCGAGGGCTTATGCCGTGACCCTTCCCGGACGTTTTTAACAGGGCTTCGCGTGGAATGGTCAGTGAAGGCGCGAGAATCTCCGAGAATGAAAAAACACCGCATTATCCACCTGAGGGCACACTAGGAGGCTTCTCAGTGAATCTCTGAGGTTCACTTAAGAGGATTGAATCGGGGCTATCGATGCCTCGATAAGGCGAGACAGAGGATTGTAGAAGTCTCTATTTGAGGAACGCAGAGAACCTATTAAGCCGTGCAAAACGTGTTTTATACTCTGTAATGAATGCGTTTCAATACGTTTCAATACGTTTCAGGTAATTATCGGATACTTGACAAAATGCGTTTCAATTCGTTACAATTCGTTTCACATGGTTACAGGAGGAATAAACCCAATGACAACCCATGCATCAGCGACGATTGACACCGCAACCACGCCCCGCCGTGATCCGTTGACGGTCTACCAATATATGCTCACAGGCCAACCCCTTAAGGACAACAATGCCCAATTGCCTCAAACCGTGGAGGTCAAAGGTCAACCAATGACCGCGATTGGGATTGATCCCGGCAATGGGGAAATGAAAGCAGCGATGATGGGCCTTGATGGACGGCTCGTGACTGTCCAAATCGTGTCAGCCTACCGGATTGCCGTCACGTTGGGCGGTGGTAAAAGCCCGACCACCTACACCGTGAACGGTGGCCCTGCGTTTTGGATTGGCCGTGACGCGGTGCAAATGAAGGGTGACGCACTTCCCATCGGCCCAACCGCGGTGCGTTTAGAAGATCCGCGCCAGATTGACTTCTATGCCGCTGGGGTGGTTGAACTCTTGATCAAAGCGCACTGCGCCCCAGGCCAATACACCCTCGCCACAGGGTTAGCATTGCCAAACATGGAGATGCAAGCCCAAGTCAAGAAGAATGAGTCAGGGGAAGAGGTGGAAGTCTTTGGTGTGGTTCCCGAAACCAAACAGGCGATTAAGGATCACATTTATGGGAAAACCTACCATGTGAATCGCACGGATGAGGATGGGGACGTGACCAACTGGCAGATCACCTTTGGCCAAGTCTATACCCAAGCCCAGAGCTATGGAACCTTCATGGCGTTGACCCATACCATCTTCGGCACGCGCCGCACGGATGGTATTCAAGAGTACGCCATCATTGATATGGGCCGTGGTGACACCCACGAAACCTTGATTCAACTCTCGCCAACCTTCCGCATGATGACCAAGCGCACAGGCGAGGGCACGATCAAGCAAGCCCGCGCCGTTGCCCGCGCCTTGGCTGAGTTTGATTTGAATGATGCCCAAGCCCAAGAAGCCTTGATCACGCGCAGTATTCTGGATGGGGGACGGCCCAAATCGATTAATCATGTCGTCGATAAAGTGGTAGAGCGCGAAACCCAAGAAATGCTCAGCCGCTTGCTACCAGCGCTGCGCAACCGGAATGCCTTCATTGCCTTCACAGGTGGCGGAACGAAAGACGCGACCACGCTGCAAATGATTAACGACCGCATGGACAGCGTAGGGCGCTCAACCGAGAGCTTTGTGATTGTGCATCCCGAAGTCGCCAGTGTCTTGAACGCGGTCGGAACTTTGTTAAAAGTCTTATTTACCGAGCTTGCACGAAAGGGACGATAAATGACAACGACCCCCAAATCGATCCGCGTCGGCGAGCGGAGTATGCAGGTGCTCGATGCCCTGCGGGTTCAGCTTGCCGATCAATATACGAGTGATTCCGCGATTTTGAGTGAAGCCGCCCGCCGTGGCTTACTCGTGATGGCGGTGGAAGCCTGGCATGCCGAGGCGGGTCAATATGGGGGACACAGCCCGAAGGAGCTTGCACGGGTGTTGCGTCACGAGCTGACTGCGGTGTTCAACTTTCTGTTGGAGCAGGACGAATTGCCGCCGATGTTGCGGATTGCGCCTGCTCCAGCAAGTATTGTTGCCGTGCCCATGATGACCACAGCGGAGCCAGTCACTGTGACTGAACCCACGGTTGCGACGGTGGAAATTGATACCAGTGTGATGGATTTGATGCAACTTGCAGGGCAAGACGAGGAGTGGGATTGAGGGATGTTTTCGGATTTGACCATCCTGCTATAATAAGGCAACGAAAATCCCCGCACCACTAAGCGTCAACCCGTGGCCGGGGGATGGACGACCTACAACAACTAGGCCGCCGACCGCAATAATACCATGCGGGACGGCCCCAGCAAAGAAAGGGGCATCGTGTGGATGCACAAGATACGCTGTTGAATCAGGCAGGCGCGGCTGGGAGTACGCTCACCACGGCTGTTGCCACCTTCCCTTCATCAACTCCAACCCAAACTCTTGCTCAAGAACCTGTCCGCCGCACGCCTGCCCGACCCAAACGAACGCCACATTTTAATACCACGGTCGTTTCGAGTGGGATGTATTGGGTGTTTGAAGTCATGGTTGCCGTTGGACTCATGGCCATTGCAGGCTTACTGTGGTATTGGGACGGGGCATTTACCATTAGCTTTATTGCGAAACAATCCACTGCCTTTGCCCAGTGGGGCATCTGGCAATGGACGATTCCGGTCTTTTTTACCGCTGTGACGCTTGGCGCATGGCCACGCAAAGAGATTCGCACCCGATCACACGAGCTGCGTGCGAAGTGGGGCGATACCCACGCCGATGCTGACTATGAGCGCTACGAGAGTATCCGTAAAGAGATTCGGGTACGATGGGCCATGGTGTCGATTGTCGTCCTCGTTAATATTGGCACCTCGTTCTCAGGATTAGTGTTGTGGCTGGCGAATCGCACGGTTGATCTCTTCTTGGGCTGGACGTTTCCTGATACGGGGTGGGGATTGTATGCGCCTGCGACCGTTATCGGTATCATTCTTGCCTTTGGGCCAGAGAAGATTGGCCGTTGGGCCATGAGTCAATTAATGAAATTGTTTGGGCAGTTGTAATCGTCTCATCCACGTGAGGTTTATATGGGTGTAGGAACGACATTACTCTTAGTCACCATCGCCTTTGCCGTCATTGGATGGTATAAGGGGCGTGCGTGGTGGACGCTGTACCGAACATTTCGCGCATGGGAACAACAATATCGGCAAGGGGTTCCCGTTGCTGCGATTACCGTGCCCATGCCACCATTCCCCAAGCAGGTGTCTATTCAGCCAACGGCGATCAACAACAGCGTCAATCATCTGAAAAGCTTTGATTTTCCAGCGCCAACCGACATGACGATCTTGGATGGCGCGGCACGGGCATTAAAGAATCCCCCATCGGACTTGCGGATTTCGATTGCTGAGCTTGATCGGCGTTCAACGCAAGCCCGTTATGGGTTTCCCTTGGGATGGTTTGCGGGGGCTGCGAATCCTGCGCTTGTTTCAGCCGCCTTTGTGGGCGATGTCAACCATATTTTGGTGACGGGGCTAACCGACTCAGGCAAAGATAATATGGTGATTAGCTGGCTCTTGGCCTTAGCCTATCGCTACCGCCCCGAACAAGTGCAAATTGCCTTTGTCGATGGAAAGAACGGCTTGTCACTGAACGGCTGGCACACCAAACAACATACCTTCTTGTTTGCCAAATCTGGTGATCAGTTGGCAGGGGCGATGGAAGCCCTCGTCGCTGAGCGCAAACGCCGCGAACAAATTTTGTGGGATGCCCAGTGCGAAAAGTGGGAAGAATATCCTGGCAGCGATATGCCCTTGTTGATCGTCTATGTTTCAGAGTTGATGTTGCTTCAGAGTGCGGTTGGCAAAACCAGCCTTGGTGATTGGCTTAACGAGGAATTATCAGGGTGTCGCTCGGCAGGGATTCGCTACATTATCGGGACGCAGAATGCGACCAAACTCGATACCCGCTGGCGCAGCCAAATCGGCTTGCATGTCGCGGGGTATCAACAGTCGCAAGATGGCGATGAACCCAATACGGGCTTATCGCCCAAAGCATTACGCGCTTTAGGGACAACGCCCGCCAATATTGTCGTTGGCGTGCCCCCATCCGAATTGCCTGTTCCTCCGAGTGGGGCTGGGGTCTTTACCTTGGTTCAAGGGCGGCGGGTTTTAACGGTGCGAGCACCCTATGTGGATCGTGCGCAGCGATTGTGGTGGTTGCAACAATTGCCTGACCGTGCTGACACCCAAGAACTGTTGCATCAGTTTAAGCAAACGACGATGGTGGGCATGCCACGCTTTCAACCAAGTGAGGCGGTGTTGCCAAATGATCTTGTTGAGGCCCAGCCTGTGATTGCGTTTGCGGCGGTGCAAGAATCATCCCACGACCAAGGCTATGATGCATCGGCACTTGCTGATGTCTTAGCCAGTCTTCGCCAGCGTGATTTAGCAATGAACGAGGTGTTTATTGCTGCCTGTGTTGCTGCTTATAAACGCCATAAGAGCTACAGTGGAGTCATTCGTGAGTTTTGGGGTTCCTACTCTGGCGGTAAGGAGCAAGCTGTCAAGGATGCGCTGGCTAATGCTGATCGGAAGGGTGGAGAAGCTCCAATCCTATCACCAATGGCATCGGCTGCGTAACTATGTACCAACCGCACCGTCCGGACAGAGCAGTAGCACGCAGCCTATTTTGAGCGTGAGCGGCATTCCATCAGTAGCACTATCGGCTATTGAAGGGATTGATCCCGACGAGGTTCAAAAGATTGTTAAGGCTACCCCAAACTACTCATCACGCCGCGTATTGTGTCAAGCCTTATTTGGCTTAAGCGGTGGCGCTCCCTATAACAAAGTGAAGCTGGTGTGTGATGCACTTGGGTTGCTCAATGGGAATCAACCACTGCAACAGGCTGCCTAATAAATAGATATACACGAGCCATTAAAGAGGTATGAAATTAATTTTATGCAACGTACTTCCAAATAGGAGGTACGTTGTATTTTTTACAACTATGCCTTAAGTAATGGATTACAGGATACTTTATCTTGATTTTCCCAATTATAATGTGTTAGGATTATCGTTGTTATGGTAGGACTTGCTTATGGTAATTCTATATTTCTATAGGGGGCAAGTTTGAATAGAGAATATGAAACTCAATGGGATGGAATCGTTTATATCCACAACGATCAACACAGAGATGGTAAAGGTACTAAGTCACAGTGGACTATTTCAAAATCGGAAGAGCTATGTTGCTTTGAACATGCGGCAAGGCTCCTTTTTATTGAAAAGCTAGGTTTGGAAAATACTAGTGAAGGCTGGGGATTGTATCTTATTGATGAACAAGTTGAATATTTAGGAAATTCGTCCACGGAAGGATCGAAATCTTTGAGATTTTTTATTGCTAAATTTGTAGATGGAAATGAAAATGGTAAGTGGCATGGATACCCTGCTGGTCCTGGTGGTAGATCCCAAGATATTCCACCAGGAGATGTGTTACTCTACTGGGTCGGCATGAACTATCTACGACCTGGAGCAATGCGAAAAATAGTAAAAAACCAATACACTAAACCGTGATACTGTTTATATAGGTACTTTTTGAATAACATAATTACAGTGAGTCTTTGTCACAGTAATCATAATAGAGGGAAAATTTTCCTCTACCTGAAGGATAAATTATGAAAGCTATAACTATGACGATTCAAGGTGAATTTTATGATAGCTATATATATGCTGGATTATTATATTTATGGACGCTAGACGGAGAAATTGTTACCATTAATTGGAATAAACTTATCAAATCTGTAAGCGAGTCACAGCCAGATGAGCTACAGTTTGCAACACACTGTGCATTCAATAAAGGCAGTTATTTATATCAAAATGAGTGGATGCTGTTTCGTAAAGATATTGAAATGGTGGGCAGGTTACATGATAGATTTACTACACTTGCATCTACGCCAATAGAATTTGATTCATTTTATAATGATATGTCCAAATTTATTCAATCAAGAGCTAATAATAGTTTTCTTTTCCCTCATGCTGATATACTATTATTTCACGATAATATATTTGTCGGTAATAATAAAGGAATTGAATCTGTAAAAAGAACTTCTATTAATCGTAATTTAAAACATGATAATAATAAAAAAATAAGTGATATTCCAGTATTTAGCCTATCTGCTAATAATTACTTAATTGCTATGGCATCTGGGGAAGATGGTATGTATGAGTATAATATTCAGGATACAGAAAATAAAGACGTGATTCAGCGATCAGAGAATGAATGTTTTTTTGTGCGTTGGATCTATACAAGTATCTTTGGATCATCACACGAAAAAGGATATATTGCTGACTTTGCCCCAGATAATGATGCTAAACAACTTGCTCAATCGATTTCTACTAGAACTGAGATAAGCGAATCACAAGAAACTTTACTTGTGACTTTACCTAAGTTAGAAAGGATTTCAACTACCCACCAAGATCATCTTGAGACACCAAATAGCACACCTAAAAAAAGGAAAGCTCCTAGAAAGTTTAAGAATTTTATATATTCTGCTAATTTATTTGAAAATTCAGACGAACAAGATCGATATGTTTGGGGATCTCATGATAAAATCTGTTTAATCAATAAAGATAATATTTATGTAATTAAGTATAATCCAAATCTATCAAATAGGTATAAACCTATGGGACGTATAAATATTACCAAAAGTGGTTTAAATATACATGAGCTTGGCGATATTGTTAGCTGTGATAGTAGCTACTTTGGTTATATAATTGAATTTGATGAAGGATTAGTAATTATTAATGGTAATGAAGAATTCATGGTTTTGAATGGTGAACCTGTTAATTGGCGTGTTTTCCCAGACTCAAGAGATTATTTAAATCAAATGCACGTTATCTATGATGACTGTATAAAAATATTGTCGTTTTATGATGATTATTTTATTAATCAAAATGCAAAGATTGCTGGATTGAGTAAGCAAGTTTAACCCTTTAATTTTTTACTTGATTATCAAAATAATAATTTTTTCCAGTATCCTTAAAGATGATGGAGTTATTTATGAGCCAACGCCTTGTCGTCGTTGGACAACACATCTGTCAAATGCCCATACCATACTAAGTCAATAGGTGGGTAACATATACCGATCACTCGTGTTGGCAGAGCGTTTTTATGCCATTACAGTGGCATAAAAACGTATCAACGATGATGGGAAAGCTGCATATTCTTGGGCAATACTGCCATGGTGAACGATCGGTATGTGCTACCAAGGCAATGGCTTAGCGTGCCCATACACACGATCACGATCATCTGCCGCTGGTGTGGAATGAAGTCACCATCCAGAGCTGCCTAGGGCGAATGCCGACCTTATACAGCCGTGTCTGTGCCGAAGCCGCCCGCAGCGACTATGACCGCCAACGCAAAGTGCCCTAACGAGCCAACAACGTCACAAGGTTGGAAGTCGATGCACTTTTCCAGTTATCGTGACTCATGGAATATTGTCAGACCTCGCAGCATCAATAATGAGTTCCATATCCTACCTTAATAAGTTCTTGGGTATAGTCGAACCTCATATCTACATGATGTTTATTAACAGGGATAATCGATAAGAACGTACATACAGTACGTGTTATTCCTATTCATAACCTTCTACAGTACAAATACCCGTACAGAAAGTACGGATAGTTTTATCGTAGAAGGTTATGCGCTATAAAACTGCCCGCTCACTCTTTGGACAACGCCTTAAAGCATTGCGGATTGAACACCACCTAACCCAAGAACAACTTGCTGAGCAAATTGGAAAAACAACCGAACATATCAGTTTTCTTGAACGTGGTGAGCGCTCACCATCGTTTGAAGTATTATTTGATCTTGCCCACGTATTTCAAATATCGTTGTCGTATCTCGTTGATATCGATCTTGGAATTGCTACTGATGCAAGCGCAATTTTAACAGCAGGCACTGTTGATGCTGATCAGGTGCTTGCCCTCCCACAGGCAGTCACAACGCATGTCGAGCGGAGCAGCGATCTAGACCGTCTTGAGCGTGCATTTGCAGGCATTCGAGATATGCAACGCCTTGCGAATGATTATGGCATTAATGATATTTTGCAAGATAATGGTGGGAAGGTATTGCAGGTCTTGATTCTTCTTGGGCTGCGAATTTCGCCTGGCCGCGAGGGGAATGATGCGATTGATGCAGAGGGTAATGAGTACGAATTAAAAACGGTTAATCGTGCACTTCGAAAAGGTGCGGGAATTACAACGCATCATCATTTGAATCGTGACATTATCGCGAAATATCGTGCGGTAAAGGCATGGTATATAGCGATTTATGAAGGAATTGAATTAATCGAAATTTATAAGGTCCCTTCAGCGCTTTTAGAACCGCTTTTTACAACATGGGAACAAAAAATTGATCAATCAGGACCGATAAACAACCCAAAGATTCCTATTCGGTATGTCCATCAAGGAGAGCGTGTCTATCCAATAGAACCAACGCTCCCACAACAAACGTCACTATCGTTATCATCTGATTGATCTGGCTATGCTACATCCAATCGTGTTTGATGAAGCTGGTCAAGGTGGATTGGATGGGTTGTTGACTGCAACGTATCATACATCGCCGCAGCCTCTGCTAGCGGGGCATGACTTAAAAACCGAAAGGCAGAGGCTGCCAGATACGCACGATTCTCTTCAAAAGAGAGCCATGTGCGGTTTGTGGCCTCTGCTGCTGCCCCTGTAGTATTCGATCCAGCAAAAATATCAACCACAAGATCGCCAGGATTTGTCAGAAACTCAATGAAAAAGGCGGGAAGTTTTTGAGGAAACCGTGCTGGATGTCCCGCGATCCCAGCCGTTTTACATGCACGAAGGTAGTACGAATTACTTTCTGTATTCGCTATTTGGAGAAGATTCGAGGGAATTGCCCCCCCATTATCGGTTCCAAAGTTACTCCCAATTCCATGGCCTGATGGGCGATCTTTCGGGGTGTAATAGCGTGCTGGGTCGGCTTGTAATTGCTTCATGCGATCAGAATAGGGAACAAGGACATTTCGGATATTCGCTTTCGGAAAATCGGTTTTAGAGAGCCACCAAACGGTGTTTACCGCATCTTTTGCGCGAATCTTGCGTTTGTTAACCCATTCAATCGGGGAAGGAAGTTTTGCGGGGTTGTACCAGAAGAACTCTTCTGCTAAATGGAATCCCAATTCATCACAGAGCTTTATAAGTACTCGGTAATTGTAGAGCGAACGAACTGGCCGTTGTCGTTGATAGGCCCCGCCAAGATCAAGGACAAAGCTTCCATCCTCAGTAAGCACCCGATACACTTTTTCTGCAAATGTGCAGAGCCATTCCACATAGGCTGCTTGATCAACGTTGCCATATTGCTTTTCTCGTTGCAATGCAAAGGGAGGCGATGTCATAACGAGATTCACAGAACGATCGGGTAATTCATCTAACAAGATACGTGAATCGCCCACAATTGCTTGGCCAAGCGCTGTTGTATAGAGTGGTACTGTTTGCATGTCCATACGCCTCATTGTTTAGAACTCATGAACTGATAGCGTACCATATTTTTGACGAATTTTTGCGATGTGTAGCGTCCCTCAAAGGATGATTGGTAATTATAGATAGCGCCCCAAACTTCAGAATATATACCAATGCAATGAAGATATGTCATGGCTTCGGAATCGAACACATGTTGGTCTTGCTGTAATGCTTTGTAATCGCTAGTATAGGAAGCGTATCAACGAGGAAAATGATGCATGCTAATGAAGTATATGGGTGGTATGTAGCCGAGTATCTTGGCCGAAGCTGGATGATGATGGACTGAGGAGAGGACTATTTGATCAATTGCGTATTCAATTTGAGGATCTAGCCCTTTGTAGTACAAACATTTTGATGCAGGAAGGAAGTTCATAAATGCAAATGGGTTTTGTGAATGAGATTGCTAAGATCGCCACGATTGATTTGTTTAAACGGAACAAAAAAACTAACGAACTCGAAACAGGAATGTTTGTTGGACGGCCATTTCATCTTGACTACGATCACGCACATTTATTAATTGCGGATGCATGGAAGCAAAAAGCGGGAGGCATTCCTCAAGGGTCATTCTTGCTCGCATATTATGAAAATGAAGAAGCAATTTCCGAGGCGCTACTTTTACGGGTCTTACATCCAACCAAGCTGCCAACTGACAGTGATGTTATTAGTTCGATGGTGGAATATTATAAGGATAACTTAAAGACAGGGGGACGTGATACCCAACTTGACACCTTTACTCGCTATGAATTTAGCTTTTCGGGTGTAGAGTGTCGTATTCTAGGAACGTTCTATTGTGATCCAAGTGGAAAAATCCAGTTTGGTGCTGATGTAGAAAACTTTTATAGTGCCCATAATTATAGTGTAATCAAACCCAATACCGCTATCTTGGAAGCGATTGTTAACTTTCGCGAAGGTGATCATATTCCTGGCAATGCAACCGATGTTGAAATCGGAAAGGTACGTTACAGTTCCAGCCGGAGATTTCAAGATCATCTTGAAACAGTTCCCGTATTTGTTAGTCCCCAAGATTTTCTCGGGAAACGTACTGCACTTTTTGGGATGACGCGCACGGGTAAGTCGAATACGGTCAAAAAGGTTATTCAAGCAACCGTCTTAATGAGTACAAAGGCTGGGGAATCGTTGCCGAGCCAGAGCAGCGACTCAGCAGAGGAAAACCTCAAATCTTTTACAGATGCTAATATGCCCAAGTATCCAGTAGGGCAAATCATTTTCGATATTAATGGTGAATATGCCAACGCAAATATACAAGATCAAGGAACAGCTATCTTTGAGCTGTATAAAGAGCATGTAACGCGCTATAGCGTTTTAAAAAAGAAGGATTTTCACGTTCTCAAAGTGAATTTTTATAGAGATGTTCGTTCGGGATTCGAGCTTGTCCGTAGTCATCTGTCTACGGATACAGCAGACTATGTGAAAAGCCTTCTTTCCATAGACTTAACTCCACCTGAAGATACTAGCGATAAGTCTGCTATGACGCGCTACGCACGCAAAAAAGCTGCGTACCTTTGTTGTTTATATCAAGCCGGATTTGCACTGCCCAAAGGATTTACCGTCACATTCGCAGGAAAAATAGATCTGAATAAATGGGTCAAAGCTGATGGAAGTCTTGATCCTTCAAAGGGGATTACACTTGAAGAGGCAGTCAACTGGTTTTCAACCATCTGGGATCGATATGAAGATCCATTTTTTGCCTCTTATAAAGACGACAAAGGTCATGAATGGGCCGATGAGGATTTGAAAGCCCTATTAGTATTTTTGACTCGGAAACCAAAACCTCGATCTAGTACTATGATTAGTGGATTTCGTAAATTACGGTCTCTTGCTGATAAACATACCGAAACAGCGGGGAAGCCTTTTGAAATGGAGATTATCGACGAATTACGGAAAGGGAGGATTATTATTGTGGATCTGTCGCAGGGCGATCCTGGAACACAAAAATTATATTCTGAGCGGATCTGCCATCAGATTTTTGCGGATGCTATGGATCGGTTTGTGAAAAATCAACCGAATAATTTCATCCAGTTCTATTTCGAGGAGGCGCATAATCTTTTTCCAAAAAAAGATGACAAGGATTTAAGTCAGATTTATAACCGGATTGCCAAAGAAGGGGCGAAATTAAACTTGGGCCTTATCTATGCAACACAAGAAGTCAGCTCTATTAGTAGTAATATCCTTAAAAATACCCAAAACTGGTTCATTGCACATTTAAATAATGATGATGAAATTAAAGAAATTAAAAAATACTATGATTTTGGTGATTTCACGGCGAGTCTTGTCCGATTTAGCGCCAGTAGTGATAAAGGATTCGTGCGGATGAAAACATACTCGAATCCCTTCGTTGTTCCAGTACAAATTGATCGATTTCCGAAGAATGAAGGGGAGTAAGTGATGGGTTATACCAATAAACGGGGTCGTCGTCCCGCTGAATATGCCAGTAAATCAGCTCATAGCCAAGTGATCAAAGATGAAACAATCCAAGCATTTTTAGCGCACTGCGACCTTCCAAAGACTGGTAATCAGATATCATTGGATGCCCAAAACATTATTTCGTATGCACCGAATGTTCCAAATGGAATTCGACACATTATTGCCCTAGATGGAGGATATACGGAAGTCGCAGTTCGTACCGAATTTCCGTCTGCTACAATTTGCTTCTTCCAGTTTGGCGCATTAATTTTTAGTATTCAAGACTTAGAAGACCTCAATGATCAGTCCTTTATTGATCCTGATGATATGGCGAAACTTAAAAATATTCAGCGGCTAAAACTTGTGCTGCCAACCCAAAATATAACCATACAAGGCCAATCATCGCTGACAGACTCTATTCGTACAGCAATCTACGATTTTTTTTGCCAGCCCCTTGATGATAGCAATCTCGTTGCGACGCTCCAATGGTTTCTGTTCCAAGAATATGCAACACCTACCAATCAATGGATTCTTGCGAGCTGCCCTCATTGTTCAGCAACCCATATTCCACTAAGCCGCCAAGCAATGCAACAGCAGGGGAAATTTCAATGTGCGCAATGCCATGGAGAAATCTTAATTACCGATGTTTTTCGACTCCATGAGGCAATTGATGATGATCTTGGTGCTAGCGGAATCGCAGGCTATGTAACGACCCTCCTTGAGCAAATGATTCTTATTCATCTTATTCGGCTGATCCTGAAAACGAAACCAAGCTTATTAAAACAGATTTTATTTATCAAGGATGGGCCATTGGCGTTTTTTGGACAAACTGCCAATATGCATAAACCCATGCGCTCGCTGATGGATTTTCTTTTTACCCATCATGATATTTTTATGGCTGGATTAGAGAAGAGTGGGGCTTTTGTTGAGCATGCCGACGAGATCGCATCAAGGCTTGACCCAGGATCAATCTTGTTACTCAACAATGAGTATATCTACACCTATATCATTCCTGGTAAAGCTGATCCCGCGAATCCATATGGACAGACAACGTACTATGGTAATAAGGTTATTTTCAAAACACTTGGTGAGCAAATCTATGTAGTATCACTCCCAATGGCAGAACTTGTGGCGAACCCTACGATGAGTGATATCAAAAATCTTATGGTGATCTTAACTAATGTTGAAAAACTTAAGTGCGATATGTATGACAACGCGCTCATGCCTGTTGCTCTTGCCAATAAATTAGTATCTCTTTCGAACCATCCTAGTTCTCGTATTTTGCAAAAATTTGCGGTCGAAGCTTTCAAGCACTAATTCTAAATGAAAAGAGATGCTTTGGTGGCACTTAGAAGCGATAGTTTCTATGATCGATAGGATACTCAGTCCACGCTAAGTCAATAGGTGGGTTACACATACCGATCACTCGTGTTGGCAGAGCGTTTTTATCCCATTGTAATAGGATAAAAACGTATTAATGGTGATGAAAAAGCTGCACATCCTTGGGCAATACTGCCATGGTGAACGATCAGTATGTGTTACCAAGGCAATGGCTTAGCGTGCTCAGTCATTACAAGGGCCTGAAAATGCTCATCCAACTTACCAATGGGAGTGATTCGGATGTGAGACTAACCGCAAGATAACGAGTTTTATTGAGTTTGACTAACACACTTGAAATCATTTGACATAAATATAGATTGGTTATATATTCTGTCCATTATCCCTCACGATACTGGAGTTTTCTATGAGCAAACGCCACGTGATCGTTAACCAACACATTCGTCGCATGCCCATGCGCACGATCACGATTATCTGCCGTTGGTGTGGCAATGAAGTGACCATCCAGAGTTACCCAGGGCGAACCCCGACGCTGTGTAGTCGTGCCTGTGCCGAGGCCGCGCGAAAAGACCACGACCGCCAACGGAGAGCCGCCGAACGCGCCAACAAGCCCGCGCCAGTGTCGCCACGAGGCCGAAAGCCGAAGCCACGACCCACACGGTTTGTGCTGTGGCCGTCGCAGGTGGATCGCAGCCTGGACCGATCGCTTGATCGCCAGTTGAAGGCCATGCAGACCAAGGCCAATGGCAGGCAGCTTGTGGCCACGTTGGAGGTACTCCTGCTCGAATACCTGGCCGTGAATGTGCGGTGGGTAATTTTGGAGTGTCTTGTGCGGGAGCCACAGAAATTGGCCGAACGCACTGAGGTTTCATTGAGCATTGATGATCCCAAGCTCGATTATCGGCGGTGGCAGCGCGAGGTGGATTTGATGCGCAGTGAACTTGCAGGGAATGGAAAACTAAATCAGTCCCAGCGCGATCAGCTATGGTCGCTGGCCCGAACGATTGAAAGCAAGGTGGTAGGACGACATGGGCTGAGTGCGGATTGTGAGGACGGATTAACCGGAGCGCAACGAGCGACCGCCGAGCGAGCGCTGGCAGCGGCCTTGGTCAGACTCGAAGGGCTATTGGCTGGTGCTGAATCAAAATAATATTTATTTTGTCCAGTATCCCTCACGATAGTGGACGATCTTTTTTAATCACCATGCCACGGTCACGATTCGAACCTCCAGAACCGCGCCACGAGCTATGCCAGCCGATAAATGACATTCCCTTACCTCGTGAAATCCCATTGGCCACATCATTCTATTGTGGTGGCGGGTATTCTTCCAGTGCTCTGCACGCCACTTCGCAAGCCAATGCCACCCCACGCTTTGATTGATTCCCGCAACCCCAGCTATATTCACGAACCTGCCGCATCCGCGAACTGTCGTGCGCCGCGAGCTATTCGTGCTACCTCGCTAGGCATGCTGTTCCTTACTTCTCCGTGCCAACTGACCCACCGTCATGCGCCCCGCAAGCGAGCCATAATCACCAAATGCTCATACTCTCTTTTGGGTGGTTATCAGATGGTGGCCCCTACGCGGCAGTTATGTGGTTGGCATTCAAACCCACACGGCAGAACTGGCACGACCGTGGCAATCGGCGTTTTGACACAGGCGATGGCCGCCCTGCGGGCAGCCGACCGACCGACCGACGTGGCAAGCACGCGGGTCAGTCAATCGGCTGTTCCGGCCAGTGTGTCGCCCGCGTCAAAACAAGCACGCGCCGATTGCGTGGAAGCCGAACACGTGGAGACAAAGCGGAAGCGAATCAATGGGGCAGCCTTCCCTTCTCTCCCTCCATGGCAATCAGCGCCATGAAGCGCACCGCACCCCGTACAAGCCCATACAGCGCGTCACAGCCCCCACGAAACGACCCCAACGAGCCAACGCCAAGCCTGAAAATCGAGGCGCTGAATTGGTCGGAATTGGTCGTTTTAGGGCATCAGAAAGCGAAGAAAAGCATTGACAAAATGGGTTAAATTATATATAATATAGTCAAGAAATCAAGAACGGTAGCGAGTGTACCAGCGCCGATGCCGTCTAGCACAAAGGGAGCCAACCTATGAACACCCCGATTGATACCACCATCGACGTAGCGATTTTGAGCGATGCCGAGTTAGCAGCTCGTGAGGCGGCCATTAAGGCCCACATTGACCACTTGAAAGGCTATTTGTGGGAAATCGACGTAGAGCGTTGGAGCCGCAATGAGTTCCCCATGCCCGCGAGTGTTCCCGTGATGGCTGAGTACGAATACGCTGCCTAAGTTGGAATGGAATGGAGAGCCACGAGCGGCCAGCCTTGGCCGCTCGCAGGAGTGAGAGGGGAAGCCCCATGCAACCAACCACCAGCCAAATGGACTTGTTCAGCTACAGCGCCACCGCCCCCGTGATTGTCCAACCCGTCGCCACGCCGTAACCAGCCGCACCGCGTCCAACGGAGCGCACGATCCACGCGAGCCGCTGGATGGGAGTGAGCGTGGTACGCGCGGCCTTCACCAAGCCGAACAGCACCATGGTGCATCTGGTGGTTGGCGAAGCGTGCTACCACTTTGGCGCACGCGAATTGCGCCGTTTGTTGGAAGATGTCGCTGATACCCATACCATCCAGATGAGCGCCGACCCCAAGGGGGAGGCGATCCACATCCAGATCCGCGACGCAGCCCAGCGGATCTATAGCACGATGCGCATTAAGCATGGCGCTTGGCATCGTGAACCCCGCACGCTAAGCCACGACATGATCATGTCGTGGCTTAGCGTGAACCCCGCACGAAGGTTCCTGCCAAGCGGCAGCGCTGGATCATGGGCGATGCAGCGTACACCGCCGCGCATGAAACCGCCGAGCGCGACCGTGCCAAGAAAACCACGGCCCAAACTGTCCGCGTGGTGGTGTATCAGCAGGATTAACAATCCCCGACCGAAGGCAAAGCCGACGCGGCAGCGAATAGACCAGCGTTCGCGCCGCGTGCTATGAAGGAGCCAACCTATGAACAGCCCAATCCGCCCAGCATTCGATGTCGGTCGCGTCCTCTTAACCCGTGGCATCGATGCGCTGAACATTCCAAAATATGATCTGCTTTGGTTACTTCGGCAGCATGTGTGCTGTCAATGGCAAATGGAAGCCGAGGATATCCACGCGAACATGGAGGCGATTAAGCAGGGTTATCGCGTGTTTGGAAGTCTGGTGTTTGACAGGATCACCATTTGGGTGATTACCGAAGCCGACCGCGCAAGCACAACAATCCTATTACCTGACGAATACTAGAAAAGCGTGTTTTAGGGCATAAAAAAGGGAAAAAAGGGATTGACGAAATGGGGAAAATAATATATAATAAATAGGAAGTCAAGAACGGCAGTGCGTGTACCAGCGCCACTGCCGCTGAGCACAAGGGAACCACGCTATGAACACCAAACGCACGACCAGCTTAACCGCCGACGAACGCCAAGCCCGTGATGAAGCTCGCCGCAGCCAGCTTGATAGCGCCTTAATGGAGGGTGTCCAAGCGATTTTGGATAGCGACAGCTTTAAAGCAGCCCTCGCGGCCAATGCCAAGTTTCACACCTATAGCGCGAATAATGCGATGCTGATCTGGTCGCAAAACCCCGCTGCCGAACGGGTGGCAGGCTTTCATACCTGGAAAAAACTAGGGCGAACGGTGAAAAAGGGGGAAAAGGGCATCATGATCTACGCCCCGCGCGTTGCCACAAAAATCGACGCAGCCACGGGCGACGAGCAAACCCATGTGTATTTTGGGATTGAACATGTCTTTGACATCAGCCAAACCGAGGGCGACGACATCCCCTCGTTGGAGTGTCCATTGCTCACTGAGGAACGCGGCCACGACATCTATGATCGCTTGGTTGCCTATGCGACCCGCGACGGCTTGACCGTCAGCAGCGACGCAGCCCACGAATTGAGCGAGGCCATGGGCTACTATTCCGCCGTGTCAAAACGCATTTGGATACGGCCCGCTGCCAAGGCGCAAATGCTCAAGACCCTCATTCATGAGGTTGCCCATCACTTAACCGAGGGCAAGCACACCCGCGAGGCCCATGAAACCATCGCGGAAGGAGTCGCGTTTCAGGTCTGCGCGTGTTTGGGGATTGACAGCGGCGAGCGCTCATTCCCCTATATCGCCGGATGGGCAGCCAGTGAGGGAGGGACGGCCTTAATCAAGCAGGTCTTAGGCCATATCCAAGTCATTACCAAGCAGATCATGGCGATAGTGGACCCAGCGGAGGAGGCGAGCGAGGGAGCGCCCGAACCACCGCCCCCCGCCGTTGCCGCTGCCAAGCGCCGCCGCTCAACCACCGTGATGGCCGCCTAACGAGAGAAAGAATTGGTAGCGGCACAAGGCCGCTACCAATCAGGAAGGAGATCCAAGCATGTCAAACGATGCACAAATCGCCACGCTGTATCAGACCATCGCCGCGCTTGATGCGCAGATTGCCAGCCTGAACACTGAGCGCGAGCAGGCCCGAACGATCTTAAGCAGCCTGATCGAATCCGCAGGAGGCAAGGTCGTGCTTGACGGCATTGCGACGCTCGAAATAACGCGCCCGACCGTGATTGCGAGCTATGATCGGGCAGGATTGGACGATCTGGTGCGGAAATTGGTCGCCAATGGGCGTGGCGGGATTGCGGAAATGATCGCAAAGCAGCGCAAAGAACACCACCGCGCAGGGAGTCTCAGGATTACCAAGGTGAAGGCAACGACGGTCGAAACAGCCGCTTAAAACAATGCGCTGGCGGTGTAACCAGCACCGCCAGCGCGTGTTTAGTACCCAAAGGGAACCAAACTATGAACGCCTTAATTCTACCCGAAGCCGAGCGCATGCGTCAAGCGCTCTATGCCCAGATCGCCACGACCACCAGCGCCCGCGACCTGCATGCGCTGGCACGTTCCTTGTCGGCGATTGATCGCGCTGTGATCCTGATTACGGCCCAGCACCCCCAGGTCATCGACGACCTCTCCGACGAGATGGTGCAGTGCGTCCTGGTCCACGATGGCACGCGCCGCTACCGCGTGACGGTTGGCCACCACCCCTCAGGGGTCGCATGGGCGTGTCACTGTTCGTATCGCCAACGTGGCTATAAGGGGACATGTGTGCATATGCTGGCCGTCTCGCTCTGGTTTGCCGCCGAGCGTGAACGCCAACGCCAAGCCCAATATTATACGGCGCAACAGGTGCTTGGTGTCGCGCTGACGGCCTACGAGGACGCAACAGAGCAGCGCATGAAATGTGAGGAGTGGCTTGCCGAAGCCCACCGCGCGGAGGCCAATGCGTGGCAGGCCGTCTGTGAGCGCCGCGCGGATGTGGCCCGCATTGAGCGGCAGGCTCCCCCGCCGATGATGCCGCGCGAGCGCGAACGCCATGCGGCCTAGCCCACTGCCCGTGCGTCATGGTGGGCATATCCCACCATGACGCAGTCGTTATGAATCGCATGCTTTTGAGGAGGAATTAAGGGATGATACAACCGCATCACCAAGGGAGGCTTGTATGGCCCGACCGACCGACCGAACCTACGCCGATCAGGGCATTCCTGGGCGGGTGAAACAGAGTATCAGCCGCACGACCGGACAACCCGTGACCCTGTATTATGCCGAGCAAGCAGGCATCGAAGCCGATCACCCGTGGGTGGTGGTCTGCGAAACGCATGGGGAGCAGGGGAGTTACCCAACCTTACGCCAAGCGGAGCAGCATATTCCGCTTGGCGATTGGTGTGCCGCATGCATGGCCTCACCCAAGCGAACGATTAAAAAGCGGGAATATACCACGCCACCAAATCCCCACCGAGGACGACGAACGAGTCGTTTTGTTACAGTATCAGGTGATCGGTATATTGCCCTTGGGAAAGAAGCCTATGATCATTTAGGAAACCCTGGATGGATCGACCTCCAGATGAAGGGCAATGAGGTCATTTTGACGGCTGCCGAGGAACCAGAGAAACAGGGGCAAGGGATTCATAAGGTTACGGCAGCAAGCCAGACCAGTGTGTGGTTTGCCGCGATCGCATTTGTAGCTGAACATCAGATTGCGAATGGCAAATACCCGCCGATCTTGAAAGGCAAGACCGTGCGGTTTGTACCAGATCGGACAACTGACCAGGCAATCACTGGAGAAGCGGAGGATGCATAAATTATTATCGACGACCCAAGTGGCCAAACTGTGTAAGCTCTCGCAGCCGATGATTCATCAGGAAATCCTGGCAGGCCGCCTAGTCCCCAGTTTCAAATCAGAAGGCAAGCAGCGCACCCGCTACCTGTTTACGCGCGAGGATGTTCTCGCCTATCAAGCTTGGCGCACGAAAACCTATAACGAGCAGTTTGACCCGCTGCCGGATGAGGAGGAACGCGAATGAATGCCAATCCTATCGGATGGGTGTGTCTCACCATGGCCATAGGCTGTTTGTTCGTAGCAATCATTGCATTGACCATGTATGTGCTGCCTGCGTCCGATCCTCCGCCCTGGTCTCGCACTCTTGCAGCCCGCAGTTTCATGGCCTCGATTGCCTTCATTGGCATCAGCATTCCCATGTGGATCGAGCCAGCCGCCGCTGCGCGATTTGAATTCTGGGTGCTGCATAGCCAGCGGCCCATCACGGGGCCAGCGCTGGGGTGTTTCATCCTTGCGGTTATGAGTATCGGTATTGCGGTTGGGGCAAGCATCGCTGGGGTGTTCAGCAAGTCGATCTGGATCGGGCGATGGCAAACCGCAGCTCGCTCTGCCCGCAGGGCTGCCGTCATGTTTTTGGTGCTGCATGTGGTGGTGTGGAATCTCGCCTCATAGGGAGACGCTGATGAAGGATGGGTTGATCATGCTCATCACAGGGCTATTTGGTGGGTGCGTGCTTGGCGCAGGAGTCGCCACGATCATGCAGTATCTCGTCCCGCTGGAGCGCGTGCTGTGGTTCCGCCATGCATCATTCTGGCTGCTCCGCGCCGCGACCGTTGCCTTGGTCGTGCTGGTTGGAATCAGATTGTTGGGCTAGCACCCACGCCCAGCTATGGGTATACTAGACACCAGTGATGTGAAAGGAATCGCTATGCCAGACGCATTAACCCTCCATCGGGGGTTTATCCAAATGATGATTGAATCGCCAGACCCCTGTTTGGGCTTGGGGATGCTGCTCTGTGGGGGCGTGCGCACGGGCTATGTGGTGATGCGCCCTGCCACGCCGATTCCCGCTCGCGTGACCAATCAGGGCTTTCGTTTTGGCCACGCCATGCTGGGCGATCCGCAGGATCAGGTGATGCTGATGAGTTTGCAGTTTTATGGCGCAACGACCTATCACGGCCTCGTCAATCCGAGCAATCGGGTCGCCTTGGCGGTGATTGATCAGATGCTGGCCATGCGCGATTACTTTTTCATGGTGCTTGACCCCAAGGCAGGGTTGACGGTGTTTCGGTCGCAAGGCGAAGAAGCCAATTTGGTGGGCTTGCGCAGCAATCGCGAAACCTTCCCGACCGCCCAATGCTCGCCCGCCGCCTATACGCGGATGGTGACGATCTTTCGCAAGAATCCCACTCCACCAGGCGAGGTGTTGACCTGGATTGACACCGAGGATCGGCGCATGCTCGATGTCATGAACGACCCATTGGAGCTTCAGGGGAGCTAACCCAACGACACGGAGGCCATCATGACGATTATTGACATAACCAAAGCCCAGCAGGATCTTGCCGCCTTAATTGAGGCCGCCACCCAAGGCAACGAGGTGATTATCACCCGCCCTGATGGCAGTGCCGTCCAACTGATTCCGGTGGCCACGGGAACCCCTCAGTTTGGCAGCGCCCGTGGCAAGATTCGCCTTCGTGCCGATTTTGACGACCCACTCGATGATGGGATGGAGGATGCCGCATGAGGTTTCTCCTCGATACGCATACGTTGCTCTGGTATTTGGCAGGCGATCCCGCGTTGCCCGCAGTGGTGCGCGAGCGGATTGAGCAGCCGAATGCCCAGCGCTTGGTCAGTTTGGCCAGCATCTGGGAAATGGCGATCAAAATTTCGTTGGGCAAGCTCGATTTAGGGATGCCGCTGCGGGAACTGGTGCATGAACTCCTGCCCTCAAATGGCATGCTCTTGTTTGGGATTTCGACGCTGCACCTTGAGCAGATCGTGACCTTACCGCTCCATCACCGTGATCCGTTTGACCGGATGCTGATTGCGCAAGCGCTCGTGGAGCAGATTCCGATTTTTGGGCGCGATAGCGCGTTTGATGCCTATTCGGTCGAACGGTGGTGGGGCTAATGCAGGACAGAGGAGGTTTGGATGGAGTCACCACCCCAAGCGCAGGTTGACCATCTGTTGGAATTGTTAGCGATCCATCGCAAGACACTCCACCATTATTTGACCCAACGCGCAATGCTGAGTCGTGCCCGTATGCCGCCAGAAACCGCACATGGCATCCGCGAGGCCCGCCGCGAGATTGCCGCGATTAAAGCGACATTGCAGATGTGGCATGTGCCCGTTACGGATGATGTGAATGATCTTGAACGTGATGAAGCCCATTGGATTGAGATTGAGCAGCGACTGCGGTCAGGGATGCTCGCCTACACAACATGGTTCTTTCGGATCTACCTGATGACGATTTTCGTATGGGTGACGGCTGCCGTCCGCCATGCCTATCACTGGTATGGCTGGATGCTTGTCCTCGCGATGGGAGGAGCAGGGGGAGTTGGATGGATGATCGGGTCGTCGAGTGCATCGATTTTTGGCGATACCCTCCTGATTGCTGTTCGTTGGAAGGGCAGCGCGTGGTGGAAAAAAGGACTTGCTATTCTGGTGTATGCGAGTCTAGCTGGTATCCCGCTTGGTCTGCTCCTCCTCTTGTAGGACGATCAGCGCGCGCGACGATTGCTTCCTACTCTTATTCCGATGGTAGTACAACCCAAATTGATTCGCGTGGTTAATATGCCCGCCGTTTATCTTGGTGATTGCTGATGGGAAAGGTGGGCGGACAATCGAAAGATCGGTGTCGTACAAAGGAGCCAGTGATGGGTGACGAATGGACACCTGACCCACGGGTGCGGCGCATCGAATTGGATGATCCGCTGGTGGTGCTGTTGCTCATGGAATTGACGCAAGCTGAGCGCGACCGCACAGGCAAAGGAACCCTGACCCCGGCGCAGATGGCAGGCCAGATTATTCATGCGGCCCATGCGGCAATGGTGCGCGATGTGGCTCCCCCGCCACCAATCGCCAAACCCACCGCGTTGCATACGCCAGCGCCGCGCCGCCAGTTGCCTACGTATCGGGGTGCTGATCAGCCCGCGTGGTCGATTGTGCCGCCGTCGCCGTATCACAAAAAGCCCTTACCCACGCCCTCGGCCTATCAGCTGCTGATCGAGTTGCTGCATGTGACCCCACGGGTTTGGCGGCGACTGGTGGTGCGCAGCGATACCACCTTGGCCGATCTGCATGCCTTCATCCAACTTGCCTTTGGGTGGGAGGATTACCACCTGCATCAGTTCACGATTCAGGGCAAGGAGTATGGGATTGACCGCACCGGAGAACTGGGCTTTGTGGGCGATGCTTGGACGATACCCGTGGGGTCGTTTCAGTTTCACCGTGGCGATCAGTTTGCCTACCGCTATGATTTTGGGGATGGGTGGGAGCATCAGATCACGGTGGAAACCTGCCAGGCGCTCAGTCCACGGGCGATGTACCCGCGCTGCATGGATGGGGCACAGTTGGCCCCACCAGAGGATAGTGGTGGGCCGTATGGCTATATGGAGCGGCGTGATGCAGGCGAATTTCCCAAGCCAACCCGCGCGATTGGCCGTGCGGCAATCAATGAGCGCTTGGCGTTGTACGTGGCAGGCTTATTGTGGAATGATGATGAGCAGGAGTAGCGCATATATGTGCGGCCATCGTCTGCGATACTGTTCATGCATGAGGATTGTGAAAGGTCGTGTGCCATGAATCAACCCCCGAAATATGCTGGATCGCAGGTCTATCTGCGGGTCTATAGTCACCTGATTGCCACCGCCGAGCGGCGGGAACGCACCACCTACGGGGCGATTGCCACACTGATGGGCTTACCACCCTCAGGCAATCACATGGGGCGGGAAATTGGAATTATGCTGGGAGAAATCTCGGAAGCCGAGCATGCGCAGCGGCGACCGATGCTCAGTGCCATTGTCGTCAATACGAATGGCATGCCAGGCCCAGTCTTTTTTGTCCTTGCCCATGAGCTAGGGCGCTATCAGGGGACGACGAAGGATGACGAAGCCCGCTTTTGGCATGCGGAAGAAGATGCCGTGTACGCAGCGTGGGATCGGGACGCGGAAGCCGCCCACCACCACGCATAAGGTGGTGGCATGGCCGCCGCCATCTATCGGGTCGGATGGTGGATGGTGCAGGAGGTGGGTCGGATGGTGCTGATTCAGGTGGTCTTTTGGAGCCAAAACCGCCGGACACGGCAAATCAAATGGATTGGGGTTGCCCAGTCACTTGTGCCGAAGCGTTATGCTCGGGTGTTCAGCCAGCGCGATGCCGAGGTTATGGTGGCCCAGCTCCAGCGGTTGGATCGGTTTCGCAGGGCGGTCATGACCCTTGAAACGGCGATGGTGGGGATAATGGCCGAGGGGTATCATGGAGAACCCTTTTCGTGATACACTCAAGCACATCAAAAATGTGTATCACGAAAAGGGTAGGCGTATGTGGCTCGAATACGGCATATCGGACGAGCTTGGACTCATCCATATTAGCGACACCCCGCGCGGGCATACCGATCTCCATTGCCCGTATTGTCATGGGCGACTGGTGGCCAAGAAAGGCCCGACGGTGGCCCATCATTTTGCCCACAACGGCACGACCTGCAACCCCGCCAGCCGAACGACCGATCTGCCACTGTTGCCATTCTTCCACTCCTTTACCCTGCATGTGGCCCCCAGGCTCTTGGCCCAGCTTCAGGCATTTAACGCTGGCCATACCTATGATGCTGATTGGCTGAAAGCGGCGAACCTTATTCGCTATAATGGTTTTACCTTTGCCCATGAACTGACCAAGCTGGGTCAAATCCCCCTTGGGCTGTTATCGGTCAATTTGTTTAGTGCGATCCATGAAGAGCGCTTGGCGGCCCAGCATGATCGACTCGATCAGCGCTTGGCCAGCGCATGGCGGGCAGGCAATGCCGTCGCACTCGCCGAGGCAGAAACCGATTTAATGCTCTATCGAACCCAGTGGCAGCGGGTGTTACGCAGTGCCTTGTATCTCGTGGAGATCGAGACCCGCAATGGGCGCTTCCATAAAGTCGGGATAACCATGCGTCCAATTGCGGAGCGGATTGCCGAGATTCAGGCCGCCCTGCTCCCCCATGTGGGTACGATGACCATGAAGGTGCTGAATGTGTTTCCGCATCGCGGCCATGTGGAGCCGTATGTGAAATTCAAGTATGCGAAGCAGCGCCGCGCGATCGGCAATTTCACCGAATATTTTGATTGGCTCGACCGCACGGGCACGATCCGTGATCTGCGGCGGATGCCTGCCAAGGTGTTAACGAGTCTTGAACAAGGCGTGCTCGATGGGATGCCCTCACCAACGATGCAGGCGATCTTCCAAGCGCACCAAGAACAGGAAGCCGCTGCGCAGCGTGCCGCTCGGGCAGCCGCTCGTGGGGCACGCACCAAGGCGGGGATGGATGCGGCGCGGCAGGCAGGCGTGCATGTCGGGCGGCCCAACGGCTCGGGAGAATCGGCAGCGGCAGTGTTGGCCAAGCCGTGGAGTCGGGCGATTCTCCAGTGTTTGGCGGATGGGATGTCGCTACGCGAGACGGCGGCCATGGTAGGGGTCGCGCTGAACACGGTGCGCAAGGTGAAGGCGGCGGCGGAGCAGGTGGCCACGACAACCCATGATGGATGAGGTCTCGGCAGCGCGGCTTCACGCCCACGCTCGCCCCGCCCGCGAGAAACCCAGGTGCGTCATGACGGCGATAGAACGAGCACTTAACGGAGTATCCATTGATGCGCGCGACCCCGACATTCCACCCGCGTGACAGCCTCATGCTGCTGGGTATGTATGCGATTGGCCTGATTCCTGGGGCTATCCTTGATGGATTGACTCCTGCGGGCGAGCACCTGAGTTGGCTGCCCCTGATCCTTGGGAGTCTGCTGGGAATTGGGATTGGCGGCGGTCTTGGATGGCTGACACGGCGACTGATCCGCCGATCGGGCTACCGTGATGTGGTTCCGATCATGCTGCTGATCTATAGTATGGCGTGGACAGGACCAGCGCTGGTGCGCTATCTTAATAAAGGGTTGGATCGCAGTCCTGCCATGGCGCACATCACCACGATTGTCGCGGTGAACCGCCCGAGCAAGGGGCCAAACCAGATCGTCGTCACCGATTGGCGCGATCCGCGTGAACAGATTACGCTGGTGGGGTCAGGCGCGATTGGCGAGCAGGTGACGGTGCGCAGCCATCGCGGGTGGCTTGGGTTTGCATGGATTGAAGGGTGGTAAGAGTATACAAACCGCAGCCAGGAGCAGGAAGAGAAAAACCCTCACTACACGATGGGTGATTTGCTGGCCTGATAGACAAGAGACTACCACCCGCTGCTCGATTAAGGGCTTGACACGAGCATTGATATCCGCTACGCTAGTCCTCGAAGGAAGGGGATGTTCCCCACGATGTGTAGCAGCCATTTTGCGCAGAATCACCCTTGATTGGTTAACCCACTACCCTCTACGGACTGGTCGCCGTCCTGCTAGGGCGTTCTCGCTTTGCCGCATCCTTGGGTGATGGCACGAGACGCTGGATCGACGGTGCGCCTGCATGGTTGCCTGCGCCTGTATGAGGAGGTTTGAGGGATGCGATTATGCGTTGTATGGTTGCTCGCACGGCCTCCTGTGTGCGATGAGGATACCCTATGCAGCGAACGATGCGCCGTCTTTTGTCATGGATACTGTTGGTGGTGGTGCTGGGCAGCCAGCTTCCCCACGCAACCTATGGGACGACCACCGGAACCATCCTGTTGGTTGTCGGATCGTCCTCGTTAAGTACCGCCGATGCCGCAATTAAGAGCCGCTTGGAAGGCCTTGGCTATGGCGTGACCGTTAAAGCCGCAAAGCAAACCCAAACCGCTGATGCGGCGAGTGTCCAAGCGGTATTGGTCTCATCGAGCGTGACTTCCAGTGATGTCGGGACGAAGTTTCGCGATGTGACGATTCCGGTGATGCTGTGGGAAATGGCCATCTACGATGAGATGAGGCTGACGGGCGCGGTCGTGGGCCAGCATCAAGGGACAACGGAAGCGCTTACCAGCCTTACTGTCGTTAACAGCACACATCCTCTGGCAGCGGGGAGGAGCGGCACGATTTCGGTGGCCACCACAGCCCAGACGATGCCCTATGGTGAACCAGCTGCTTCAGCGGTAGTGATTGCACGGGCAGGCGGGAATCAGCGCAGTGTGGTGTTTGCCTATGAGCGTTGTGCCGTCATGATCGATGGGCAAACGCTTGCCCCCGCCCGTCGGGTTGGGTTTTTCTTAAATGATGCAACACCACCCGTTTTGACAACCGATGGCTGGACACTTTTTGATGCAAGTGTGCAGTGGAGTATGGCCGGATTGCCGTGTGGGAGTACAGTCGCCACGCCGACCGTCTCTGTTCCTACAACAACGGCAACCCAACCCCCAGTGCCTAGTCCAACGGCAACGGCGACCGTGATTCCAAGCAGTACGCCTACGGTTGGGACTCCCACTGCGATCCCCACGGTTCCTCCAACCTCGCCTGCTCAGGCCTTATTTGTGGTGGGATCACTGACCTTGTCACCCAGCGATGCGGCGATTCAGACCCGTTTGCAGCAGTTAGGCTATCAGGTGGTCCTGCGTGATCAAGCGGCAGCAACGACCGCCGATGCCACCGAGAAAACGCTGATTGTGATCTCGGCCACCGTCAATAGTGGGACGATCAATACCAAATTCCGCACGGTGCGGGTTCCGGTGATCACGTGGGAACATGCCCTCTATGACGATCTTGGGATGACGGGATCAACCTTGGGGGATGATTATGGGAATGCGAGTGCGAGTCAAACGACGACCACGATCACGTTTAATGACCCAACGCTGCCCATTACTGCTGGATTGACGGGCACGCACGCGGTCTTTACGACTCCCCAGCCGCTGCCCTTTGGTTTAACCACGTCCGATGGCTATCGGATTGCCAGCTTTGCGACCAGCACAACCAAAGCAACCTTGTTTGCCTATGATCTCTTAGTCCCGATGGTTGGGATGCGTGCGCCTGCCCGCCGTATTGGCTTCTTTCTGTCAGAAGCCGGAGCTGTTCATCTGACTCCTGCCGGATGGGATCTGTTTGATGCGGCAGTGATGTGGGCCGTGGCGCGGATTGATACCGATGGCGATACGATTCCTAATGATCGAGAAATGGCCGTTGGCACAAACCCGCTGGCGGCAGATACCGACGGTGATGGCCTCAGTGATGTCGATGAATTGTTTGCGACATTTACCGATCCGACCCGCCCTGCAACGCGCAATCCAGCTATTCTTGATGGTGCGGATGATCCTGATGGTGATGGGCTATCGAATCGCCAAGAAGTAGATCGATCGACCCATCCGGTAACTGCGGATACTGACGGTGATGGATTAAATGATGGCATTGAGGTGACTAATCAGACTGATCCGACCAATGCCGACACCGATGGCGATGGCCTCACCGATGACAGTGAACAGCGCGTCCTGACGAACCCACTGGTGGCCGATACCGATGGTGATGGAACCCCCGATGGCCACGAGCGCTTTCTCACGACCGCTGCGATGACGACGGGAGCGGCCTTGGTGGAGATGGATGGGATTGGGGATGTTGCCAAAACGGTCACCTTTCAGGATCTCTCTGATGATTCCTTATTCCAGCAGTTGCCAGGCCAAATAACCGCAGCGGTCGATATTACCGCGACGGCTCCCTTTACCCGTGCGCGGGTGAAACTCCGGTTTGATCCGTTGCTGGTGCCGAATAACGATACCGCAAACCTTGAAATTCGGTATTACGATGAGGTTGATCGGGTTTTTAAGCGCCTCGATGCATGGGGCGTTGATCTGGCGACGGGCTATGCGTGGGCGGATACGACCCACTTTACGACGTTTGTCTTATTCTATATTCCCGCGTGGAATGCTGCATGGCAAGTTCCGATGGATGGCGATCAGAATGCCGCCACACCACCGCTGGTGGATGTGATGTTTATTCTGGATACATCCGCCAGTATGGATTGGAATGATCTCAATCGGGTGATGGTTGCGGCAACCCGAACCTTCATCGATGCGCTGGTGCTTGATGATCAGGTGGGGATTGTTGATTTTGATTCGGATGCGGTGTTACTCCACCCGTTAAATACGAATCGGGCCGCGGCGCGAGTTGCGGCTGAATCTTTTTATTATGACGGTGGGAGTAACCTTAGTGCTGGGGTTGCCCTTTCAAACCAACAACTCATCGCCCATGGAAAGCCAGGACATACCAAAGTTGCCATTTTGTTGACGGATGGGGATGTGCTCTATGATACCGCCTTGACGAGTCAAGCGCAGGCGGCGGGCATTGTGATCTATACGATTGGAATTGGCCCCAGTGTGAATGCCGCGGTCCTTCAAGGCATTGCCGCTGGGACGGGCGGAACCTACGAAGCGATTGCCTCAACCGATGATCTGCCAGCGGTCTTGAATCGGCTTGGGCAGCCGATGACCAATGATGGCCTTGATACCGATCAAGACGGCATTCCTGATGCGATTGAAGTTGGCGGGATTCGGCTGGGAACCGGGGCAATCCTGACCACTGATCCCATGCTCTGGGATACCGATGGGGATACCTTGCCCGATGGGTTTGAAGTGGGAACGCGCGAATACGCTCACGATGGAGCGTATTATCGTGGGATTGCTGACCCAACGCGAGCCGATACCGATGGCGATGATCTGATCGATGCGGAGGAGTATACGCTTGAAACCAATATCTATCGGGCTGATAGTGATGGTGATGGCTTAAGCGATAGTGTTGAGGTTGAGGCCAACTTTGACCCAACCCATGCCAATCCGGATGGAGATCCCTGGGGTGATCGCGAAGAAATGTTCCATGATCTCGATCCCTTCTATTATGATTTGCGGGGCTGGGATTATGGGGAGGCAGCACTGGCCGGATTCGTGTATGGGGATGGTGGGCAATGGGCGGTTGATATTGGCTTGGTTGATCACAGCTCGTTAGCCAGTTTTGCCTATATTGCTGGCTGGTTTGCGAGTGGCGTTTTTTCGATTGGCGATATTCGGGATACCTTGGTTGCGATTATCGATGGCAACCTGGGCGATGCCTTGGTCAATGCACTGGGCATCCTCCCGCTCGTCGGCAATGTCGCCAAATCATCCGCGATTGTCACAAAGTATAGCTCATGGATTCCCACGGCTAAATCATCGTTGCTGGGGTGGCTCGTTGGGGAATTCAAAGATTGCACCTATGCTGCCTGCCGCGATTTTATTCGCTTCTTTATCGGTTTTTTTGGGATTACCGATGATCTTGCCTTATTAATTGGGAAAACCGAACTCGATGAATTGGCAGCAGCACGCAATGATATGCACGCTCTTGGGAAGCTCTTCTTTGATAATCCTAATAAATTTGAGTTAGTCCAAGGGAGTCCGGTATCACTGAGTACGATTGATGCACGAATTACCAGCGCAAATGGCTGGAATCCAGGGTTGCAAGGGAAAGCCCTGTCGCATGCCCGCGGAACCGAGACGGCCAAATTGTATTTGGAAGGACGGGGGTATCAGATTCTCTATGCGGACAGTAATATGCCGATTGCGCAGTTAAACGGGTTACCCCCGATGTCTACCGTCCAAGGACCGGATATTATTGCGGTAAATCCTGCGACGGGGAAGGTTGTTGTGGTTGAAGCGAAGGGTTATAGTACGAAGCTGCGGCTTGGACGTGGAAATTTACTGAAGCGCTTAGCCCTTAATCCAGTCCAAGGAGCGCTAACGGCCCAAAATTCTTATGTATGGTTATCCAATGATAGTTATCGATACCTTGATGCCATGAAAAAAGCGGCTGACCCGAATGTTCGTGAGGCCCATAGACGCTTATTCAATGTCATTAACCAAACGGAAACGTATGAAACGATTGTTGTGGCATCAGGAGCGAATCCAAAACTTGGTCGTGGAATGGATGAAGTTTTGATACAACTTGACGAGAACACAACTGCCGTAGAAATCATCAAAATTCCGTGGCGATAGAGGTATAAAAAGATTCGATGATTGTATGGCGTTTCAGTCGTACTATGGTATATCATCCATATATACGTTTGAAGCGCCATACGAGTACTGTGGGTAGCAGGACGATATCCCCCATACACGATGTCAGTGTCTCCTAAAATAAAAAGGGATAGAATTCAATGATTCAACTGAAAACGAAGGCCTTGCAAAAACAACTGAGGTACAGCCTCAATCGCCTTGATCCCATTCAGGATGCTCAGGAAACCGCACTCTGGAGCGATTATGAGATGATTGGGCGGTGTTATTACTATCTGCGTGATGAACGAGCGACCGAGTACCTCCAGCAGGCTGCGGTGTTGCTTGTGCAACGACAGAGCCGTACAATTGAGCCGCGTACATCACATGCGCTGTTTACAAACGCTGCATCCTGGTTCGCTGCCGCTAATCTCTATCGCTTGGTCGGTGATGCAACTTCGATGCGTGCCTGTTTGGCCTCTGTACGAGCGGTAGAATCCTCTCCACTATGGAAGGATTGGCCAAAGCCGCTCGAAGGGTATTGGGATCTGCTGGCATTAGCCGCCCTGATGGACGGCGATGCACCGCAAGCGTTGATCTATGATGCCAAGATTGCGGCGTTGCCGCAGCGTGAAGATCCCGATCGCCCATGGTCGGGACGGTTAGCGGAAGCCATCGTCCACGCTGATGCGTCGGCGATTCGGGCAATTGGCGATGAACTCCATGGCATCTTGACGCGCTATCATGGCAAGCCGTGGGATACGACCTACCTCAATCTCTGGGATTGGTACGCGTTGACCGATCAGATGGCCGCAGAGGTGGAGCGTGCTGCTGTGCCAGCAGCATAGGGCGATGATGAGGACAAAAACCACGCGCGGGCCGAGTGGGGTAATGCCCGTGCGCGGTCGCCAGAATCCAACATACCATACCAGATTCCACCCATGAGTATCGCCGATGTCGCAACCCCGTGCAACATCCATATCCCCCATGCAGGGGATTTTTCAGGCCCATGCCAGAAATGGCCTGTGTGTGGCTCTGGATAGCGTAATCACAGAGGAGGCGATCATGCAGAAACATGAAGCATTGGCCCAAATTGAAGTGATCATTGACGATCTGTCGAATGGTGAACTCTTTAACGCGGTGGGCGAAGTGGGCTATTTGTTGCTTCGCGAGGCCTTGGAAGTCGTTCGACTGGCCTTGCAGGGGCGCATCCCGCCAAGCGAAGCCCATCAGCATGTGTTGCTCGATATCATTAATCAGCAATTGACCAGTCCGCCAGATGAACACCGAAATTAACGAGGGCGCGGAGAGGAGGGAGGATCAGGGATTGACTGATTTGGTATAATGGGCACAGCTTGAACAGCAATCTTTCATGGTTGACATAAAAATAGTGCTGGTGTTCAATTTCACACGGAATGGCTTGCAATGATGCGCGGATTGCGCTCCACAAGCAGGCTCATTTGCAAAAGTGGACACAAGAGACTTGGAATGGCCTTAATCCCCGTGAGAGGATTGAAACCCACGAATCGGCTCCGCCCCAATTGTTGGAAGCGTTGACTTGGAATGGCCTTAATCCCCGTGAGAGGATTGAAACTCAACCGACAACATATTTCGTGGACAACTAATCTCTTGGAATGGCCTTAATCCCCGTGAGAGGATTGAAACATGATCGTGGTCGTTTCGCCGAACAGGGTGGTCGTGCTCTTGGAATGGCCTTAATCCCCGCGAGAGGATCATCATCAATAAACCAGCGCCTCCCACGACGCTGGTTTTTATTGTGTCCAGTATCCCTCACGAGCGTGGACACCAATCCACCACTTGTCGAAACGACCCGCCATGGCGTATCATCAGGCCTACCCGAGGGATGATGCACGCCGGAGGTGATGGATGAATCAGGATATCCTTGCGCAAACGTTGCGGGCAATTCAGGGGGAACGTGTCCATGGCGGCTTCGATACGAGCCATGATTGGGTTGATCGACTGGTCGCCGACGCAGGTGAGGAGCAGTTAGCTGAGCGTCTTGATGCCGTCATTCCGCTTACGTGGCCATGGGAAGTCGTGGCGGATTTATTTGCGATCCTTATCTGGCAAACGAGCGACAATGGCGCAGCCCTATCGGACACAACCGATGACTGGTTGCGTGCGGGCACGAACCTGCGGCGCATCCAGATTGCGCTGCACCTTGATGTCTATCCGTTTCACGATCGCGCTGAAATGGTTCAGGTGCTGGAAGGCATTGCCCAGCGCTTTCCCGAAGTCGCTGATCGGTGCACGGACTTAATCACTAGCCGTAAGTGCTCGAAGGAATGAACCGCATGCCCACCAACCCTCCATTCACTGATTGGCCACCGCACATTGCCGATCGCTTGGAGCTTGCCGATTCCATCGTATCGTTGACGCAATCGCGGCTTGCGGAATGGCCTGCTGCTGCGCCGTTGGCCCCGTATGAGGCTGGCGATCTGCTGGATTTACTGCGCGAGGGGATGGAAGTGTGGGAGCAGGTCGCGGTAGCGCTGGAAATGATTGCGATGGGGTTTCCCCCATCGGGTGTCATCGTGTTGGCCAATCTGGTGTTTGCCCAAGAACGGGTCGCGGCGCAGCTTCAGCCCGCACGCTGGAAGGATACGCTGGCCCCAATCGTTGCCCAGGTGATCAGGATTCAGCCCGTAACGGGCGACATGGCGGTGACGCTGCGGGAGCAGGCAACGACCCTCGTATCCGGACTGGGAGCCGCTGCCGCAACGCTCGATGCAATGGTGCGTGACCGCTGGAATAGCCACCAAGCACAGCAAGCCGAGCAGGCATTGCGCGATCTGAAACGCTTGGCCGATGATTTAACCGCCCTGATGTCCCCGATTCCACTCGCGCCCGTCGCTCCATGGCCTGCTGACTGGTGGGTGCTCACCCCCGACGGCCCTGCCAGTCTTGATAGCATTTTGATGCACGCCCGTGAAATGCAGACGATGTTGATCCAGCACATGCGCCTAATTCAGGTGGCGCGGCGCTCGTCATTGCGTGCATCACGGATTCCCCAATATCAACGAGTGGCGATTGAAGGCTTTGATGCGCTACGGCAGGTGCGGATCGTGCAGCATGTGGTGGCATTTGTGATCAATCGCACCTTGCACGAGTGTCCGGTGATCCTGCCTGTGCCCATCGAGGCCGGACTGGCGTGGGCGATCAGTGGTGACGACTTGGCGATGCTTGAAGCCCAGCGGGCGGTGGTGCTGGCCAAGCCTGACGATGCACAACCGTGGTTGGCGCTGCTTGGAGTGTTGGCCGAGGGGGTGCAGCATGCGCTCGATGAGTACGACGCGATTGATGACACCCAGCTTGGGTTACTCACCGAAGGCTGGGAGGATGTCGATGCCGCGTTGGGGCGGCTGGTGCATGGAGCCGCTGCGCCGCCGCGCCCGATCATGCCGTGGGATACCGAACGGACTGCTGTGCGGGCGATGCAGCAAACCCTACGGCAGCATGCGGCGCAGGTTGTGTATCCCGGCCAAAAAGCATCAAAACGCCGGAATGGGCCGCGTGGGAACATCACCCGAGAATGGGAAACCTGTTTTGACCTGATTCAGGAGGCGATTCGCCAACACCACGCACCGACGATCTTTCGGGCAGGGGTATTGCAGCAGGTGGCGCAGCTCATCCAGCGGCAGGAATCCCCCACGCCGGAATCCTTACGGGAACGCTGGATTGGCCGCGTCTGGTGGGCGTGGAATCACCGCGATACGGAATATCTCTTCCGCGAGGCCGTGCATGCCTCGATGGAATCGGCAGGGTATGGCGTTGCCCATGACCCAGCACCGAGTCCGCAATCGAATAGTTATCTGGCCACCGCTGCCGCACTTGGTGAGGCATTGCGCACCGCCAGTTTGGCCGAGGAGCGGTTGTGGCGCTTGGGGATTGACCCGCGCCCATGGGTTGCGGCGGCGAATCAGGTTTATGGTGCCGTGGATGCCGCCAATCCGCATACCCCCGCGACGGTGTGTTGTGATTGTGGCCAGCCGTTTACCGAACGCTGGTCGTCGATCCAATGCAAATCCTGTGGCAAGCGTGACTGGCATAGCGATGCGATTGCCTTTCGTGAAGAATGGGGCGGAGTGCAGGGCGCGACCATCGACATATCACCGGAAGGAATCTGACCATGCCGATGCTCAAGGCCTTATTGGATGCAGGGATGACGGTGGAGGAGGCGTATCGGGCGGTGTGTAAGGAGATAACCCCCGCCATGCTGGCCAATTTGCGCTGGATGCAGCAGCATCGGCCCGATCAAGTGGCGCACTATGCCGCCGAATGGGAACGGGCTGGGTTTCCGCCGCCATGGGCTGCGCTGCTTGATGGATGGGATGGGGCAGTACCCACCGTGGGTGGAGCGGATGAACCCATCCTATAAGCGATTTCCAGCATCGTGAGGGATACTGGACAAAACTCTTTATTTGCCTGGATAGCCAATCATGGCGTATCATCAAACAGCAGCACACGACGAGGACACAACGATGGCCGATGGCAGACAGAAGAATGGCGGGAAACGCAGTGGGGCAGGCCGCAAGCCCAGTTTGAGTCCCTTGGCATCAGTTCGCTTGCGTGATCCTGACCTTCAAGCCAAGTTGGCTGCCGTGACCCGCCACGAGCGCGAAGTCTCACACGACCCAACCATTAGTCAAGAACGGCTGATTGGGATGCTGATTGAAGAAGCCCACCGCGAGATGGTGGCATTTCAGTCCACAACCACGCCAATGATTGATTCTCCGAGGAATCAATTCAGTGTAGCGAATCGCCCCGCCGTTGCCACGATGGCCTATCAACTTGTCATAACGATTGAAGAGGTCACGCCGCGTATTTGGCGGCGACTGGTGGTGACGAGCGACACGACCTTGGCGCAGCTGCACACCTATCTCCAAATCGCCTTCGAGTGGGGCGACTATCATCTGCATGAATTTCGGCTGCATGGCAATGAATGCGACGAGGCAATGACGTTGGACCAGCTTGGGGTGCGGCATGGCGATTTATTTGATTATATTTATGATTTCAGCGATTACTGGCTGCACGCCATCGCCATTGAGGATTGTACGCCGATGAATCCCCGCGCACGGTATCCCCGCTGTACGGGCGGCGCACAACCTGGACCCGAAGAAGATTCAGGCGGAGCGTATGCCTATTCCCAAAAACTGGCACGATCACGGCGGGCCAAGGCGGCGGCGAAGAAGCGCACGAACAACGCCGGAGGAACGAGCACGGCCAAGAAAAAGCGCTCGACAAGTGTGCGGACATTCAGTCAAGCCACCGTCAATCGGCGATTGGCAGCCTTTTGCGCGGGCGATCCGTTCTACGCAGGTGCGTGATTGATTCGGCGAGGAATCAATTCGGGCATTGGCCAAGCGGGGGATGTGAGCGCGGCAGCCCAGCTGGTGTGCTGAATGGGCATTGTATGGCTATTTTATTCTGTCCTATGTCTTGCAAGACATTAGAAATATTTATTGAAAGCGTGGGATTAACCTTTGCGTGGTCGGCCTCGGCGTACCACAATTCCCGCAGCGGCGCGTTCCGCCTGCTTGGCTTTTCGCTTGGCGGCCTTCTGTTCACGATCAGCCACGAATCGCGCCTCGGCTTGGCATGCCTCGGAACAAAAGCGTGGTGCATTGCCAGGATAGCGATACACGGTCGTTTGGGTGTGGCAAAAGGCACACACGAGATCGTAGCGTTTTAAGGGCACATCGCGGGTGTAGCCGCGCACCTGAACCCGTTTGGTTGGATGGTCATCATCATGGTCGCTCATAAATACGGTCTCCTGTCTTGGAAGATACTGGATTATAGTCGATTATCCTAGGCATGATCAATCGACGATTAACGGTTGTGCTCGATCACTGGCTAAAAAGACACAGCGCCGAAGCGATGATTGATTTGGCGTGCAATCAATCGTTTTGTTGCTGAACAGGCCCAAAGGTCTGCATGGCTTTAATATGTTCTTCTATCGTGCAAGACAGAGGAATATATTGTTTACGAGCGATAGAAAAAGGACATGACGAGCGCGAGCGCATGGCAGCTAGCAGCGGTTCCGGCAGGCGACCGTGCATCGATGATTGGCGGCGTTGTGTGCGGATGATCCGTGGTATGCGAGCGCATGATTGAATAAGCGAGGAATCAATTTGGGGCGATTTTTGGCTATGTATCTGGCAGAATGCGGCATCATCGCTACCATTCCTCGTTAGGCCATGATACGATAGCATCGTGTTGTTAGCCGAGGAGCCACCCCATGAGTCAACCCAACACCCTCACCCTCGAATGTACTCCCGCCGCTGCCGATTCGCCCGATCTTGCCCACTGGACTTTGCGCTTTCATCAACTGACAGCTAGCGGAAGCCTGCCCAAACTGCCCACCAAACAGCAACGGATCGATTTGCGCTGGTATTTTGAGGAGTACCTGCAATGGCCATTTTTAGAGTTTCGCCAGCGTGCGGCAGCCATTGAAGCTGAATTGGTGACGCTTGGTAAAACCCTGTTTAAGGCTATTTTCAAATCGAGCGCCGATGCCGCCGAAATCTATGCCGAATGGATGCAGGGCGATGCGGGCGTTCCAACGCTGCAAATTTTGAGCCTGATTCCCGCCGTGCTGAGTGTGCCGTGGGAGTTGCTGCACGATGATTTTGGCTTTTTGAACCAACGGCGGCGCAATCCGGTCGCGATCTATCGCACCGTTGCAACCGTTCGCTCGCACATGATGGCGCAGCAGATTGCGATGCCGTTGCGGATTCTGGTGGTCGTAGCACGGCCTGATGATCAAGGGTTTCTTGATCCCC
This sequence comes from Herpetosiphon gulosus, assembly GCF_039545135.1. Lineage (NCBI taxonomy): Bacteria > Bacillati > Chloroflexota > Chloroflexia > Herpetosiphonales > Herpetosiphonaceae > Herpetosiphon > Herpetosiphon gulosus. The sequence continues at coordinate 38,600 of NZ_BAABRU010000029.1, forward strand.
GCACATCAGCCCAAACCATTTTTGCGGAATTGCAGCAACTAGAAAACGACCAAAAACTCAAGCCTGGCATGATTGAGCTGGAGTTCTTGCGTCCACCAACCTACGATCAGCTGGCGCGGCGTTTGCAAGATGCCACCAAACCGGTGCATGTGTTGCATTTTGATGGTCATGGTGGTTTTCCCACAAGCCGCCAAACCAGCCAACAAGACTCGCTCTATAAATCGGCGGATGTGCCGCAAGGGATTTTGGCCTTTGAAAACGCCAATTATCAGGGTGATGATGTTAAAGCCAGCCGCTTTGCGGCGCTGTTGAATGACACGGGCGTGCGCTTGGTGTTGCTGGATGCCTGCCAAACCAGCGTGATGGATACCAGCACCAGCGATGATGCTGAGTATCAAAAGCAGCAGGCGTTGAGCAGTGTGGCAACTCAGTTGTTGACGGCGGGTGTGCCAGCGGTGGTGGCGATGAGTGCCAGCGTGTTGCCGATAACCACGGCGATCTTTTTTGGCGAATTCTATGGTTTGATCGCCAAGGGTGAGCCAGTGCCGGTGGCGTTGGAGCGCGCACGCCAAGCCTTGCAAAGCCAACCCGTGCGCTTGCACCTTGCCCGCAATTCCGAACACCCCGCCGATCCCATCAGTTTGGCCGATTGGTGGATGCCGCATTTTTATCAGCAGGTCGCGATCAATCTCACTCCAACGGGTAAACCACGCCGTCCCAAGCCTGCCAAGCTGTCGGGCTTTGTGGAAAACCCACTGCAACGCCCGTTTGTGGGCCGCGCCAAGGAACTGTTGCAGATGGAACGAGCCTTGCTCAACGGCAAAATTGTTTTGTTGTATGGCTTTGGCGGCATTGGCAAAACCCGCCTTGCCAGCGAAGCCGCCGCCTGGCTAACCCAAACCAATCTCTATCACGGCGCATTGCTGCTCTCGTTTGAACATGGTGGCAGCCAAATCGCCTTGCTGAGCGCGATTGCCCGCCATTATGAGTTGCCCGAAATCGATTCGCACGATTTGCAAGCAGCCTTGCAGCGCTTCAAACCGCATTTACGCAGCAAGCCGCTGCTGATTATTGCCGATAATTTGGAGAGTATTTTGCCCAACGCGGGCAATGCCGAGCTGCATGTGTTGGATGCGAACGAACGCCACGCCTTGTGGGATTGTGTGCTGGGCTTGCGGCAAGCAGGCGCAGGTATCATGTTGACCTGCCGTGATTACGATTTGCAGGATAGTCGCTTGGAGCAAGGCCCCTTCACGCATTTGGTGGCCATGCGCGGCTTGGATGCCCCCGCAGCCTACCGCTTTGCCACGACCTTGCTCGATGATTTGGCGATTGATCGGCGGCGTGCGCCCAAACCGCAACTCAGCACCCTCTTGACGCGGCTCGATCATCACCCACTGGCCATGGGTTTGACCCTACGGGCCTTGCGCGACCCCAACCTGAGCATCGAGCAACTCTTGAACGACTATAGCAGCGCCTTGGGGCAATTCACCGATGAAGCCAGCCCCAACCAACGCCATAGCTCGCTCGAAGCCTCGCTCACCTACTCGCTGCAACGGCTCAGCCCAGACCAACGCGAGTGGCTGGCGCGGCTGGCCCCATTTGAAGGCGGCGCATTAGAACCATACCTCTTAGAAATCACTGAGATTCCAGCCGAGCAATGGCCGCAACTCCGCGCTGCCCTTGAGCATGCCGCATTAATTGTGCCTGTGGCAATTGAACATATTATCGTGCCATTTTTGCGTTTTCACCCAACCCTCACGCCCTATCTGCGCCAGCAGCACCCTACTAGCCCTGAGCTAGAGCAACGCTTTGCCGTGCGGTATTACCAGGTATCACACTATTGCTATCAGCAAGATCGCCAAAACCCTCAAGTAATCCGTGCCTTGGTGCGCTATGAACTGCCCAACCTGCAACGGGCAATCCAAGGGTTATTGAGCCTCAAGGAGATTAATGCTGCAGTAGATATGGCTGATAACCTCAATAAGTTTTATAACAATTTTGGCATGCAACGCGAGCGCAATCTGCTTAATCAACAGCTTGCCCAGCATATGGTGGTCAACGAACAGCTTTCGGCAGCCGAATATCTGCATGAATCAGGGCTTGGTGATGCGGACTATAGCCAAGGTCGCTATGATCAAGCATTGCAACGCTTTGGGCAGCTTGTAGCCCGCATTGAGCAGCAGCCAGCCGATCAGCCGCGTGGCGTTGGCTCCTATCAGCATTGTCTAACGCTTACCCGCATTGGGCGTTGTTTACACAGGCTAGGCCAACCGGCGCAAGCCCAAGGGTTTCAGCAGCAAGCATTAACTATGCTTGAGCACTTGCATAGTCAAGCACCAGATAACACATATCTTCGTCAAAAATCCAATTGCTTGATTGATCTTGCCGATTGCCACCGTGATCAAGGCCAATTTGCCCAAGCCAAAAACTACTATGAGCAAGTCCTCGCCATTGCCAAACAACTTGGTGATGCGCGCAATCAAGCGGTAAGTTTCGGCCAACTTGGGCTGTTAGCGCTGGAACAACGTCAATATGCTGAGGCAAACCAACACTATGCTGCGGCTCTAGCTATCTGTCAACACTTGAACGAGCCAAGTATGATGGCGGGTTGCTATCATCAGCTGGGCATGGTTGCCGAACAACAACAAGCGTGGTCGAGCGCCGAACACTACTACCGCCAGAGCCTAGCCATCGAAGAAGGGTTGCGCGATAGCCTTGGGGCCGCCCAAACCTGTAATCAACTGGCAACTGTGACCGCATCAGCAGGCAAACCAAGCGAGGCCGAGGGCTGGTTTCAACGGGCCTTACAAACCCCTAATATGCCAGCGATAAATCGTGCTCGCTGGCTCAATAATCTGGCGAATCTGCTTGCCAACCAAATTCAAGCTGGGGCGTGGCAGTCGAGTCGCTTGGCCGAAGCTCTAGCCTATGCTGAGCAAGCACTTGCCATTCGTAAAGCGCTCGATCCAGCAATTGCCGAAATCTGGACAACATTTGGTATTCTTGCCAGATTAGCCGATTTAGCAGCCCAAACAGCGCAAGCAGCTGGCTATCGCCAGCAAGAGCGAACTGCCTTTGCAGCCCATGCAGCCAATCGCTGGCATATTGATCAACAGTTTGGGCAACTGATTACAGCGATTGTCGCAGCAACTCAAGGCAATCAAGAACTGAGAGCCGCAGTTGAGCAAGTATTACCGCAATTAGACGCAAAGGGCTGGAAGATTAGCGAAGCAGTGCAACGTATTTGGGCAGGCGAGCGCGATTGGCATGACTTGTGTGCTGAGATCGGCAGCAATTCTGCATTGTTGATCGTACGGGTGCTTGAGGAGCTGGAAAAGGTTGGCGACAATCAACACCATGCGGCTTCGAGTCAGCCCATACCGCCGATTGCCAGCCAGATTGCTCCATGGCTAGCAGGCGAACGCGATGAGGCATCATTTATAGGGTTGCTCGACGCGATTAATCATGCCGTGGTTACCGCGCTTCATGGTAATGACGAGTCTGCACGAAAGACTCTAGTAACCCAGCTTGATGCGCTTGGTCAGCGTGATGATCTGCCCATGGATGATGCGCGTATCTTTGTGCAGACGCTTCAAGCATGGCTACGCGGGGATGCAGCCCAGTGGCAAACGTTGCTGCCGCAGGTGAGCGAGCGTTTCCAAGCGGTCATCACGCAGATGCAGATCGCCATCCATCCGATCTATCGCCAGGTTATGCCGTTGTTGCAGGCCGCTGCCGATGCGCTCCATCGCAATGATCCCACCATTACCGATCAACTCATTGACCACCTAACTACGATGAGCGATCAAGCCGCCGAGGGGGAATCAGAGGAATCGCCATGGATGGATGCCGCCCGTGCGTTGCGAGCAGCACGTGCCATCCTTCACGGGGAGGCGATTGATGTGACAGGATTAGGGGAGATCTATCAGGCTATGCTTGGCCAGCTTCAGGCGATAGCGGTCAATCGCCCGGGGACTGTCAAGTAGATTGTGTATTTCGCCCCATTACCCCGGAAAGCGTCCGTCAAAGCGAATGGCCAATTGGTTGCGAATCCGTGCCCAGTTTGGCAGCGTGACCCATTTTGCAGTGATATCGCG
>NZ_BAABRU010000030.1 GCF_039545135.1 Herpetosiphon gulosus
ATGGCCGATGTCTGGTTCAACAAGACATAATCCTTGCGAAGGGATTGAAACCATTTGACCGCTCTCGCTGAAGATGGCCGATGTCTGGTTCAACAAGACATAATCCTTGCGAAGGGATTGAAACCATCGAAATGACTGCCATTAAGTCTGAAAAAAACTGTTCAACAAGACATAATCCTTGCGAAGGGATTGAAACCTCGGGGCGGACAAAGTAGCCGTGGTGAGAGTGGTTTGGTTCAACAAGACATAATCCTTGCGAAGGGATTGAAACGTAAATACTACCTCTTCGCGATCGTAATCCACCCAAGTTCAACAAGACATAATCCTTGCGAAGGGATTAAAACCTATTTGGAATTGACCTTCATTCATGAAAGCCAAATAGGTTCAACAAGACATAATCCTTGCGAAGGGATTAAGAAGGCGGTCTTTCCTCCAGCAACAGATCGCTTTTGTTAATTCCATTATCTTGCACGATGCTGGAATAGTCTGAATACCGAGCGCATTTTCTCCCCAAAAATCGACCAAAGCACCCAAAAAAACGAGCATAACATTGCGATTTACCTTAATTCCACTATCTTGCACGATACTGGAAAAGCCCGATCACTCCGCGCATTTTTCACCCAAATCCAGCTCAAAAGCACCCAAAAAAACCGCAAAAATCATTGACATTTGGTCGTAATCCACTACAATTCCACTATCTTGCACGATACTGGAATAAGGATACACATATGCGTATTATTACTGCCGAAACCTATAATCACTGCGCCGCTGAATGGGAAACCTACCTGCGTGAGCGCTTCCCTGACTGCCGCTGGAACCTTGCCCGCTATGCCGATCTGGAAGCCAATGATCAGGTGTCACAGGATACCGACGGGAACGACATCACCGTCGGCTTCATCGTGGTCGGAACGAATCCACGGGGCGATGAATACAGCCTGATGGTGGCCAACCATGACGCGGCGGCGGGGCTGGTTCCGTTGGGAATGGTGCAGGCAACCCTCGACGATGTGGGCGCGACCATTCAACGCATGCTGGGCATTGACCTGCTCCGCGCCGCATAACGAAGGAGCAGCCCATGCCGCAGCGCCGTGTCACCGTTAACCGCCATACGCGGGTTATGCCGATCAAAACGTTTGCGATCACCTGCCGCTGGTGTGGGGACGACGCGACTATCGAAGCCTACCCTGGTCGGATGCCAACCCTTTGTAGTAAAAAATGCGCCATCGAAGCCCGCAAGGATCATGACCGTCGGCGCAAGGCGGGCAAAACGACCGCCCCGCCAGCGCCGCGAGCTGCTGCTGTGGTTGCGCCGATGGCCCTGCCTTCACGCTTCGTGCTCTGGCCATCCGAAGTTGACCGAACGCTGGATCGGTCATTACAGGGGGTGTTTGGGACGGGTTTGTTGGGGACGATGAAAACCAAGGCCGATGGGCGGCGGGTGCTGGCGATCCTTGATGTGCTGCTCGGTGAATCGTGGGCAGTGACGGTGCGCTGGGTCGTGTTGGAATGTATCCGGCGGGAACCGGAAGCCTTGACGGCACGGCTGGCGGTGGCGCTTACCCCTGACCCGCTGCGCAAGGAAGTCCGGTGGCAACAGGAAGTTGCTGATCTGCGCAGCCAGCTTACCGAGCAGGGGCGGTTAAATCGAAGCCAGCGGGAGCACCTTCGGGCGCTTGGCGTGGCCGTCGGCGATCAGGTCGTTGGTGTTCATATGGGTGGATTAGGCGAGGAAGAAGCCTTGACGGCGGCGCAGCGTGGAGTGGCTGAGCGCGAACTGGCAGCGGCCTTGGTGCGGCTAGAGGCGACCTTGACGGCAGCGGTAGGATAGCAGCGGCTCTAGCACGAGGATATCAGCATGATCCCAGATCGCTTTGTCTTCTATGCCGCACGGGTGCAGACGATGCGGCAGCCAATCACCGTATTTTGTCGGCACTGTTATCGCGAGCAGATGCGCAACGGCGTGGTGTGCTGATCAGGTACATCGTCACCCAGATCATCTACATCATCGGCGACCGATCCGCTATCATAACGACCGTCCCCATTTTTTGGCTTGCGGAGGTCATCAATGGTCACGGATCGCTGGTTTGCTACCCGCCGAACGTTGTACGAATTGCTCCACACGAACCCCGACTGGTCGAATCGCCAGTTTGCCACCGCGCTCAACGTTTCCACCGATTGGGTGCGTATCTGGAAACAGCGCATTGGCTCGCCACCCCATCCCGATCCGGATGTCGTTTGCCAGAGCCAATCACGCGCCCGCAAAACCCCACCGCCCGCATGGAGTGATCGCGTTATTGAGCGGATTCTGACCTTACGCCAGGAGTTGGCCACGCAGTTCCATCGCACCGTCGGAGCCAAAACCATTCTGGCCTATCTCCAGCGCGATCCTGATCTCGCCGATGAGCGGATTCCCCGTTCACCCACCACGGTCAATCGCATCTTGCGCGATCATCAGCTGCTCGTAGACCCACCTACGCACCAGCGCCAGCCGCGCACGCTCTGTCCGCCCATGCAGGAGATTGAAATCGATTTTACCGATGTCACCACCATTCCCCCCGACCCCGATGGCAAACGCCAGCACGCCGCCGAAGCCTTTATGTGGGTTGATGCGGGGACATCGATTCCCGTCGCCGCGCGGATCAGCACCGATTTTCATATGGCTTCGGTGATTCGCACCACGGCCAGCATCCTCCAGCAGATCGGCCTCCCAGCGCGTATCCGCATGGATTGTGATGTGCGCTTGGTCAGCAATAATCGCATGGCGGATTTTCCATCGCCCTTCCAACGCTTGTTGCTCAATCTCGGGATTCAGGTCGAGGTCTGTCCCCCGCATCGACCCGACTTAAAGCCGTTCGTGGAGCGGTTTCACAAAAATTACAAGGGCGAATCGGTCTATCCGAACTGGCCAACGACCGAGGCCGAAGCGCAAGCGCAAGCCGATGCGTACTGTGAATGGTATCGCACCGAACGCCCGCACCAAGGCCGGGCCTGTGGCAATCGCCCACCTGCCGAGGCGTTTCCTGAGTTGCCCGTGTTACCACCGGTTCCGGCGCAGGTCGATGCCGATGGCTGGCTGAACCAGATCGATGGCTGGACGTTTGTTCGGCGGGTCAATGCGCAAGGCAAGCTCATACTGGATGGCGCAACGTATACGGCGGGAATCGCCTATGCAGGCCAAGAACTAGCGGTCCAGGTGGATGCTGCCGCACGGGAATTGATCCTGATTCAGCGTGAACAGGCGGTCAAACGACTCAAACTCAAGCGGCTCTTAGGTGGGATGATGCCGTTCGAGCAGCTGGTTGAGGCATTGTGTGGCTTGGCTGCGCAGGAAACCAAACGGCTCAACCAACGCCAGCAGCGCCGCCGCCGATGATGTGGATGATCCGACCGATGATGTACCTGATCAGCACACGTGGTCTGTGGCTTGTACTATTGTCCCGCCTGTGAGAAAAAAAAGATTGCCTACGCCGCTCGGAAGGCAGGCAATCCCACGACCCCCGCTACCGATGCCATTCCGACAACCTATCTGATGCCTCAGCGGTTTGTCTGCTGGCCGACGGAGGTGTCGCCCGATGGCATGGAGGCGCTCGCGGTGGCGGTCTCGGTGATGAAAACCAAGGCACAGGCCCGTGATGTCGTCACCTTAATCTGGCACATGCTCTACGAATACCGCGCGGCGATTGTGCGCTGGCTGGTGCTCGAAGGACTGCTGAACGATCCGTCGGTGATTCCTGATCGACTGGCCTTTTTCTTGTTTATCGACGAGGATCGGGAAGATGTGCTGTGGTGGCGACAGCTGCTCTTGATACAGCCTCGCCTTGCGAAGAATGGCACGCTGGGCGTGCGGATGCGGGTGGAGCTTGAGGATATCGTGATGCCATTGCTGCAATTTTTTATGAAGACGCAGTTCGATGGTGTTGGGTTTGAACAACAGATCGCACCCGATCATCACGCCACTGTCACCTATCATTTGGCCACGGCGCTGTGCCAGCTTGAGGCGCGGCTGGCGGTCGAGGTGACGTGGACGATTGAGGATTGGCTTGGTGGCGACGAACCCGTGTCGTGAACCATCCAGTCAGTTGGGTTGCTGTATCACAAAAAGGATGCCGGTATGTGGCTTGCGTATGGGTTGAGTTCAGCGCAGGGATTGGTGCATATCAGCGAGGTCGTGCGTGGCCGCACCGCGCTGGCATGTCCGTATTGTGCCTGTCCGCTGATCGCCAAAAAAGGCCAGCGGGTGAGCCATCACTTTGCCCACGATGGAGCAACGTGCAAACCCGTGCGCCGCACCCGTGATCTGCCAACCCTGCCGTGGTTTGATTCCTTTACCCTGCATCTCCCGCCGCGCCTCTGGGCCACGCTTCAAGCCTTTCGGTCCGATCGCTCCTATGATGCCCACTGGCTTACAACCGCCGGACTGATTACCTACAATAGCTTTATGCGTCGCCACGAGCTGACCAAACTGGGCCAGATTCCGTTTGGGCTGCTCTCGGTCAACCTCTTTAGCCGCCTGCATGAGGAGCGGCTGGCGACCATCCATGATCAGATGGAAGCACGGGTGACGCGGGCGGGGCAGGCTGATGATCCGGTGGCGCTCGACGAAGCCGTGACCGATCTGCGCCTGTATCGAGCGTAATGGCAGCGAGTGTTGCGGCTCTCGCTCTACTGCCTCGCGATTGAGACCCCCAGCGAGCATTTTTATAAAATCGGCGTGACGGCGCGGCCCATTGCTGAGCGGGTGTCCGAGCTTCAGCTTGCGCTCAATCCGCACGTTGGCGCGGCAACGATCACGGTTTTAGGTGTGTGGCCGCAGCGGGGCCATGTGGAGCGCTATGCCCATTTTCGCCATCAGGCCCATCGCCGGACGCTGGGCACATTTCAGGAATACTTTGCTTTTCCCGATATGAAGGCGGTGGTGCGGGATTTCAACCGCATGCCCAAGAAGGTGCTGAAGGCGCTTGAGCAGGGCGTGTTGGCGGGAGCGCCGTCGGTCGTGATGCAGGCGATAGCAGCGGAGAAGGCTGCGCAGGATCGCATGCGCAATGACTCCAGTCGCAGCCGATAGGCACGCGGCGGCTGATGGCACAGCGAACACTGCTTTGTTGTCCAAGTCCAGTGGTATCGCTTGAGAAGCATTCTAACGGTAGAACGGATTGCACCTTGATTAGCCTGATGCGGTCAGACACTCCTCTTGCTGCGAATTGGTATCGAGCATCGGTATTCCTGCTGTTGCTGATGCTTTTTTGGTATACTACCCCTGAACCGATTTGCTGGAGATTGTGGTATGGCTGCAACTGTTCCTGAACAAGGCCAAGTCGTCCAGGTACGTCACCGTCGCTATGTGGTTACGACGATTCAACAACGTCTTCTTCCACAACCCCTGCTGGCCACGCCCATCCCACCTCAGCATGTCGTTACTCTGCAAGCGCTTGAAGAAGATGCCCTTGGCGAGGAACTCCAAGTGGTGTGGGAATTGGAGGTCGGTGCGCAGGTCGTCAATCAGCGAGCCTTGCCTGCCCCTGATGGCTTTGATGCCCCTCAACGCTTTGATGCATTTTTGGATGCAGTGCGCTGGGGAACGGTTGCGAGTGCCAATACGCGTGCGCTCCAAGCCCCCTTTCGGAGTGGGATTGCCATTGAAGATTATCAGCTTGATCCGGTGGTTCGTGCGATTCAGATGCCGCGTGCCAATTTGTTGATTGCTGATGATGTTGGCTTGGGCAAAACGGTGGAAACTGGCTTGGTCATGCAGGAATTGATGGTGCGGCAGCGCGTGCGGACAGTGCTGATTGTCTGCCCCTCGGCGTTACAGATCCAATGGCGCGATCAAATGCGTGAGAAATTTGGCCTCTCCTTTCGGATTGTCGATAGTGCGCTCATGCGGACGTTGCGTCGTGAACGGGGGTTGCATGTCAATCCATGGAGCCATTATCCGCTGTTGATTACCTCGATTGATTTTCTCAAGCGAGATCGCCCGATGCGCTTGATGCGTGAAACCTTGCCCGCCGATGATACGCCGCGTTATCCCCGCCGCTTTGATTTACTCGTCATCGACGAGGTGCATAATGTGGCACCTTCAGGTCGCGGCCAGTATGCGGTCGATTCATTACGCACGTTGGCCATTCGCCAGATTGCGCCGCATTTTGAGCATCGCTTGTTTCTCTCGGCCACGCCGCACAATGGCTATGCCGAGAGCTTTAGCGCCCTCTTAGAATTATTGGATAACCAACGGTTTGCTCGTGGCGTGATGCCTGATCGCCAGCAATTACAAACGATCATGGTGCGGCGGCTCAAATCCGATATTACTGCGTGGGATGGCTCACCCCGTTTCCCCCAGCGTGTGGTTGTGCCACTCGAAGTTCACTATCGCGAGCGTGAGCGGGAAGCCCACCGCATTTTAGCGGCCTATAGCCGTGAACGCTTGCACCAGGCACGCGATGCCAGCGAACGGGTTGCCACGGAGTTTGTGCTCAAGCTGTTGAAAAAACGGCTGTTTTCGTCACCCGAAGCCTTTGCGCTTACGCTCGAACAGCATGAACGGACGCTGCATCAGCCCAAAAAACCGCTGGCTCAGCGTGCTCCGTCGCTGAGTGTCTTACGCCAGCATCTTGCCGACATTGACGATGAGGAGCTGGAGGATGAAACCCCTGATCGCGATGATGGCCTCACGGTTGCGGCAACCTTCTTTGCCCCATTGACGGCCACCGAACGGGAGTATCTTCAACAGTTGCGCCAATGGGCCGAGCAGGCGCGGGTCATGAGCGATAGCCGACTGGAGATGCTCATTGCGTGGTTACGCCAGCACATCCAGCTCGATGGTGTTTGGACGAATCAACGGGTGGTGATTTTTACCGAATATCGGGCCACTCAACGCTGGTTAATGCAGATGCTTGCGGCGCATGGGTTTGGGCAGCCTGATCGGATTGCGTTACTCTATGGAGGCATGGCCGCTGATCAGCGTGAACGAATCAAGGCGGCGTTTCAGGCTGATCCGGCGCTGGCTTCTGTGCGCATCTTGTTGGCAACGGATGCCGCTTCCGAAGGGATCGATCTCCAAAAATATTGTTCGCACCTGATTCATATGGAGATTCCGTGGAATCCCAGTCGCTTGGAGCAGCGCAATGGGCGGATTGATCGCCATGGCCAGCATGCCAAATCGGTGCAGATTTATCATTTTGTCAGCCATGGTTGGCAGCATCACGATGCGACCACCCCCGGCTCACTCGAAGCCGATCTTGAGTTTTTGTTTCGCGCTGCCCAAAAGGTCAATACCATTCGCGAGGATCTTGGCAAGGTTGGCCCCGTGATTGCGGCTCAGGTTGAGGAAGCCATGTTGGGCCAGCGCCGGAGCCTCGATACGACGGTTGCCGAAACCCAAAGCGCTCCGGTGCGGGCGTTGCTGAAATTTGAGCGCTCGTTGCGTGAGCATATTCAGCAATTGCACGAGCAATTGCACGAAACTCAGCGCAGCTTGCATCTCACGCCCGACCGTATCAAAAACGCGGTTGCTGTGGCGTTAGCCCTTGCCAATTTGCCAGGGCTTGAACCGGTTGCCAATGACGAAGGGGTGTTTTGGATGCCCGCGCTCACCGGGAGTTGGGCCGAGGCGACCATGGGCTTGGCTCATCCGCATACTCACGCGATTCGCCCGATTACCTTCGACCACGAACGCGCTCGCGACCGTGATGACGTGGTATTGGTGCATTTGAATCACCGCCTTGTCCAGATGGCACTGCGGTTGCTTCGGGCTGAAGTGTGGGCGACCAATCAACAACAACGCCTGTTTCGGGTTACGGCACGCACGGCCCCCAATGCGGCCTTGGATACGCCCGCCGTGGTGGCCTGTGCGCGATTGGTGATGCTCGGTGGGGATCAGCAGCGCTTGCATGAGGAGTTGGTCTTCGCTGGCGGTTGGATTCGTGATGGACGCTGGACACGCATGAGTGTGGCGGATGTTGAGCGGGTGATCGGTTCAATGCAGGATCAGGCGGTTGCGCCAGCCGTGGCAGAGCGCCTGCGCAACATCTGGTCGCAGTATGAAGCGCCGCTCCTCACGGCCCTTGATGCACGGGTGAGCGATCGTATGAACTCCTTGCAGCGCCAACTGCGCGAACGCGCCGACTCCGAAGCCCAAGCGATGCAGCGTATCTTGAGCGAACTTGAACAGGCGATTCGCCACAAATTACATGCTTTTACGACTGATCTGCAATTGTCGCTGTTTTCCAATCCTGAGAAAGAGCAAGTTGCCCGCAATCAGGAAGCCCTGCGTTTACGGTTGCAGCACATTCCTGCCGAACGCGATCAGGAAATGCAGGCAATTGCCGATCGATTTGCCAATCCGCAGCCACGCTTCTTTCCGGTAGCAACCCTGTTTGTTGTGCCCGAACGCCTGAATCGCTAAACGATCGGGCACGATGGGGTCGGTCTTTCCGCTTTGACACGAGGTGGTCATGTCTCTTGCACGCGATCATGCCGAATGGCTCTCTTTGGTAGAAGTATCAGGGCCGTTTCTTTCGATGCCCGTTCTGTTGCGCACGTTTCCGCATGGCCTTGATGCCGATGATGTGGCGCTGCGCCAGACATTGCGGCTTGCCTACGATGAATGGCGCGATAACCAGCAGGGTTTAGCACCTGATCCCGCACTCCATACTGCGTGGTGGCGCTATGTGCTGCACACCGTGTTGGAGCTTGATCGCGATTTCTGGCAGACCGATCAGGCGGTTGCCCCCACGCTGCATACAACCGTCGCAGAGTATGGCGAGACGCTGCGCCCAACATGGGTGATACACGATACCCAACGCGATGCCCATCCGCGCCTGTTGGGGATGGTCGTGCCCGCAGGCCAAGCGCTCGAAAAAGCCTTTGTGGGCAGTCGCTGGAAGGCTTCACCTGCGATGCGGATGTTGGCCTTGTTGCGGGCAACCAATGTGCCGCTAGGGTTGGTAACCAATGGTGATCATTGGATGCTCGTCGTTGCGCCCAGCGGCGGAACCAGCAGTTTTATCAGTTGGTATGCCGAAGTCTGGCTTGACGAGCCGTTGACCCTGCGGGCTTTCCGCTCATTATTGGGCGTGCGCCGCTTTTTTGGGGTCGCCGAGGCCGAAACCTTGCCCGCCCTGCTCCGCGAGAGTGCCGAAAATCAGCAAGAGGTCACCGACCAACTGGGTTCGCAGGTTCGTGCTGCCGTATCGGTGTTAGTTCAAACGCTCGATCAAATCGATCAGGATCAGCAGCGCCGCCTGCTCCACGGGGTTTCCGAACCCATCATCTATGAAGCGGCCTTGACCGTGATGATGCGCTTGGTCTTTTTACTCTCCGCTGAGGAACGTGGCTTATTGTTGCTCGGTGATCAACTGTATGATCAAGCCTATGCGGTTTCGACCTTGCGGGCACAGTTACGCCAGCACGCCGATCAGGCAGGCGAGGAAGTTTTGGCGCGGCGCAGTGATGCGTGGTGTCGGCTCTTAGCAACCTTCCGCATGATTTATGCAGGGGTGTATCACGATATCCTGCGTTTGCCAGCCTATGGCGGTACACTGTTTGACCCTGATCGGTTTGCCTTTTTGGAAGGCCGTGCGGCGGGAACCTCGTGGCAAACCAGCCCTGCTGCGCCGATCCCGGTTGATAATCGCACGGTCTTGCATCTGCTCGATGCCTTGCAAGTGCTCCAAGTGGCGGTGCCCGGCGGTGGCTCTGAGCCGCGTCGGTTGTCGTTTCGGGCCTTGGATATTGAACAAATTGGCCATGTCTATGAAGGGTTGTTGGATCATACTGCCCGCCGCGCCATCGAACCGATGCTCGGCTTAAAGGGCGCGAAGGGGTTGGAACCAGAGCTGGCATTGAGCCAATTGGAAGCCTTGCGCCAACCAACTGGCCTCGATTGGACAACCCTCAGCGAGCTAACGGGACGCGCGATCAAATCCATGCAGCGCGAGTTTGATCAGCCGCCGGATTTTGGTCAGATGGCACGGTTGCACGCAGCCTGTCAAAACGATCAAGCCCTGGTGCAGCGGGTGTTGCCATGGCAGGGTTTGCTGCGCGAGGATAGTTTTGGCAATCCGGTGGTGATTCCCGCAGGCAGTATCTTTGTGACCAGTGGCAGTGATCGCCGCGCGACCGGAACCCATTACACGCCTCGCAGTTTGACTGAGCCGATGGTGCGTCATGCCTTGGAACCCTTGGTTTTTGTGGGGGTGGCTGAGGGCTGTCCGCAGGAGCAGTGGCAGCTCCGCGATGCTGAGACCATCCTGAGCCTGAAGGTTTGCGATATGGCGATGGGGTCGGGAGCCTTTTTGGTGCAGGCGTGTCGCTATCTGGCCGAACGGGTGGTTGAAGCATGGGAACAAGCCGAACACCGCCAGCCCCACCGGATCTTGACCGCTCCAAGCGCCGACCCCAGTACGGGCGCAGTGCAGGAGCAGCCCTTGCCGCGTGATGTCGATGAACGCTTGGCGCTGGCTCGTCGGTTGGTGGCCGACCGCTGTTTATATGGCGTGGATCGCAATCCGCTGGCGGTTGAAATGGCCAAACTGTCGTTGTGGCTGGTGACGCTGCAAAAAGATCGTCCCTTTACCTTCCTTGACCATGCGCTGCGCTGTGGTGATTCGTTGCTGGGTGTGGATACGGAGCAGCTTGGGGTTTGGTCATTGGCTGGCAAAGGCAACATTCCGTTGTTTATGGGCAAGCTTGATCAAGCACGGCGCACAGCCAGCACGGCGCGGCAGACATTGCAACACCTGCCCGAGCTGGATATTCGCGATATGCAGCACAAGGCCGCACTGTTGGCCGAAGCCGATGCTGCCATGTATCGCCTCAAACTCGCTGCCGATATTTTAGCCGCAACCGCCTTTGTGCCCGCGCAACAGCGGGAGAGCCTGCGTATCGACTGGTTGCGACGGCTCGATGCCGATTTTGACTGTGCTGATGACCAACCGCTGCGCGAACTGCATGTCGAGGCCAGGCGCTACCTTGGCACAACCAAACCGTTGCACTGGCCACTAGAATTTCCCGAAGTCTTTGACAGCGAGCAGCAAGCCCACCCAAGCCTTGCGACGCTGTTACAGAAGGTGCAGCACGATCAGCCCATTGCGCCGATTCGGCCAACCGGCTTTGATGCCATCATTGGCAACCCACCGTTTATGGGGGGCAAAAAGATTACGGGGGCATTGAGTACGGCGTATCGCGATTATTTGGTCGAGATTTTGGCCAAGAATGTGCGTGGCAATGCCGATTTATGTGCCTACTTCTTTTTACGCGCCGCACCCTTGCTGGCAATTAATGGCATGCTCGCCTTGATTGCGACCAACACGATTGCCCAAGGCGATACCCGCGAGGTTGGCCTCGATCAATTGCTCAGCCAAACCATGACCATCGTGCGGGCGATTCCCAGCCAGCCGTGGCCAGGTGCGGCAGCCTTAGAAGTGGCGCACCTCTGGCTGCATCGTGGTCTCTGGCAAGGCCACCAGTATTTAGATGATCGGTTGGTACGAGGGATCAATGCCTATTTGACTGAACTTAGTGCCGTGAGTGGAAAACCTTATCGCTTAGCAGCCAATGCTGATAAATCGTTTCAAGGCTCAATTGTCTTGGGGATGGGCTTTGTGCTTGAACCACAGGAGGCTCAATCGTTAATCGAGCGCAATCCACGGAACCGTGAGGTACTGTTTCCCTATCTCAATGGTGAGGATTTGAATACCAATCCTGATCAAGCCCCCAGTCGTTGGGTGATTAATTTCCATGATTGGCCGCTTGAAAAAGCGCAAGCCTATCCTGAGACCTATGCAATTATTGAGGCAAAGGTTCGGCCCGAACGCCAACGGACAGATAAAGATGGTAACTATGTATTACGAAAACCCTTGCCTGATAAGTGGTGGCAATATGCTGACAAAAGGCCTGCACTCTACCAAACGATTGCAGAAATGGAGCGAGTTCTAGTTATTACAATTGTTAGTAAAACTGTTGCTTTTGAATTGGTAAACTCTAAACAGGTTCTCGCAAATAAACTAGTTGTTTTTTCATTCTCTGATTTTAAGAAATTTGCTTTGTTGCAATCATCATTTCATTACTATTGGGCTTGGCAATATAGCTCTACCATGAAAGCTGACTTAAATTACTCACCTACTGATTGCTTCGAAACATTCCCCTTTCCCGAAGCAATGAACAGTTTAGAAGCGATTGGCGAGCACTATCACCAGCTGCGCCAACAGATTATGATTGACCACAACGAAGGCTTGACCAAAACCTACAACCGCTTTCACAACCCTACGGAAACGAGCGCTGCCATTCTGGCCTTGCGTCAAGCCCATGTGGCGATGGACGAAGCGGTGCGTAAGGCTTATGGCTGGAATGATCTGACCTTAGATCACGACTTTCATCAAACCAAACAAGGCTTGCGCTACACCATTAGCGAGGCGGCGCGGCGTAGCGTGCTTGATCGCTTGCTGGCGCTCAATCATCAACGCTATGCCGAAGAAGTGGCCCAAGGCTTGCACACCAAAACGCCGAAAAAAGCCAAAGCCAGCAAAAAAACTAAGACTGCTGCCAACGACCAGCAACAGGGCATGGAATTTTGAAAGGGAGGATTGAATGGCGGGCTATCTCATCTATCATCCCAAACGCCAAATCATGGCACATGCGGACAAACCGATTTATCACGATTCGCTGGAAGGCAACCAAGACCCGTACATCTGGCAGCGCTCATTTTTGCATAGCTACTGCCATATAACCCAAATGCGCCCGCAGGTTGGCGATATCAATGTTTGGGTGGCGGGCGATACCTTTCCGCACTTTCAGCAGCTTTTTTGTGATGTCGTCTTTGTGGTTGCCAGTAAGCACTACTGGCCGAATGCTAATGATCTTTCCCCCGATGATCCGATTGTCGATTCGCCAGCGGCGTATGCGGATCATTATCAATGGGCACAGTGGCAACATCAGTTTAAACGGCGGCGGCGTTTTACCCTCAAAGCTGATCCGACGCGCAGCTTTCAACCCCTAACCAACGATGGATTGCTGCTGGATATCGTGCCTGCATTGGCGGCAGCGGGCGTTGATTTAGCCCAACTCCGGACTAAATTACGGGCGGGCTTCAATTCGCAACCGATGGCGCTCAGTGCTGAACAGGCAACCGCGCTCTATCACTGGATCGATATGGAGGCAGCGCAGCGCTGGTATGGTGACGACCTCGCCGCAATTCGCAATCCTGCCCCAGCCACTAATACTGCCAAAGCCCGTTGTTGATAGCACGAATGAGGAATAAGCGATGGGCATTAGTTTAAAAGATAGCAAGTTGCTGTTTGCCAAAGCCGCCGGGCAATGTAGTCAATGTAAAAGGCAGCTTATGATCGAGCCAGATCATCCTGATGACGCCTATTTGCTGGCTGAGCAAGCGCATATTGTGGGCGAAAAGCCAGGCTCTCCACGTGGTGAGAGCCGCTTAACCGATGCGGAACGCAACAGCTATCCCAATTTGATCTTACTCTGCCCAACCTGCCACACACAGATTGATACTAATGTGAATGACTATCCTGTTGACCGCCTGTATGTGATGAAAATTCAGCACGAACAAGCGATTGCTGCCAAGATTCAGCCAGCAGGATCGGCAGAAACCTTTGTTTGGCTTCTGACCTTGATCAAGCGCACTGATCCGCTACTAGTCTATTTACATAATGATGTGTCACCTAATCAGTCCATGTTGGTCTTAGAGCACCTGTATCAATGGTGGCTCGCTCCAATCCTGCCGCTCAGTTTGCCCAACATGGTTCGATCTGCCTTGGATTATCTCCAGCGCCCACTGCTTAATACCGATTTTCCTGCTGGTCAGCAGTGGCATTATGGTGCAAGTACCTGGAGCAAGGCCGATCAAGCATTTGAACGGTTGTGTACTGAGCATTTTGGCTATCCGTGGACAGTTACACCATTCAATGATCATGATTCATGGTTCATGTTAACGACACTGAGCTTGAAACTGCGCGAATTGCATGTCACAAATGGATTACCACCGCTTGAGACATGCTGCCTGCACTATGCCATGAGTTACGCTCACTATGCCCTTGACTGTTTGCATGCCCAACGGCATCTGCCCATTCCCAAACGCATGCTCGATAGCTTCTTTGCGCTTGTCGATAAACTGTTACACACTGTGGATTTGGCACTCCCCGCCGCGACCGAGGATGATTTACACGATCACATGATGCAGCTCTACCAAAAAACCATATTTGACTGATTAGGGCCATGATCGCGATTGAGGAGGCTCCATTACGATGTCGTATCCAACCCTGACCTACGATGCTCTTACCACAATCCAGCCGTATTCGTTGTATCCATTGACCATGCTTGATCTGCTGACCGATGATCTTTTAGCGCTGGCTGAGCGCCTGCGGGCTGATGGCTATCATTGCGTCGTGCTTGATGGAACCGAGCTGACGAGTAAACGCGAATGCCATCTGGCCTTTGCCTATGCCTACGATTTCGAGGGACACAACGACTATCAGGGGATACGCAATCCATCATGGGACTCGTTTAGTAGCGAAATGCGCTGTGCGGGAACCGTGGTTGAGCATAACCAACTGCGCCAGCAATACCGTGGTTTTGTGCTGGTCTATTTACATCCCAAAACCCTCTTTGATGCCGATGTGGTGAACTTTGCCATGTTGCTTGATATTCTGATTGGAACCGTTGCCGAACACTATCGCGCGAAAGGAATTCCCTTTAATGTCGTTCTTTCGCCGATCAATACACGACTGTATCAATTTCTGAAGACCCTTAAAATTAACGACAGAGCATCACCCGCATTTAATCCCTTTCTGGAAGCATTGTACGACCATTCCACGTTTGATCCCTTTCTGGAAGACGATTTCTAGGGTGCAACCCAGACCCGTGATGGATTGTAATTACCCTATGGCTGGTAACGAGTACGTCTCAAGGAGCAGGACCAATGCGATTTAGCGTCCAACAACTTCTCAATGATCGCCCCATGCCGCTGGCGGTTCGTTCGGGTGATGCGTTGATCACCGCCATCGATTTGATGACGGAGCATGAGTATAGCCAACTGCCTGTGGTCGATGCGGCGGGAAAACCCGAAGGTTTGGTGTGTAGTGATTCGATTGTCCAAGCGCTCCGCCATTTTCCAGTGGCGGCACAGAGCTTACGTGTCTCTGATGCCATGGTTAAAGCGGTGATCAAACGTGATGATCAAGAACTCTTCGATTTACTTGATGATTTGCAAAATACCTATGCCTTGCTCATCGTTAATACCGAAGGTACGTTAACGGGGATTGTGACGAGCTATGACACGACCGAGTATTTTCGTCGCCAAACCCAAGACTTACTGTTTATCCAAGATGTTGAATTGATGCTGCGTGATTTTGTGCAAGCCCCATTTATCCAACCCAATGGGGAACTGGATAGTGAGGCTTTTCAAGACCACATTCAGCGGGTACTGGGTGCTGGGCCGCAAATGGCCCAGTTTGCGAAAGCCGTGCGCTGGCTGACGGATACCACCAACGCTCCTCGTGTGGAGAATCGCTTCCTCAGTGAAGCTTTTGAAACGCATTTTCAACAACGGACGACGGCAAAAACCTATGCCGATTTAACCTTATATGAAACCATTCAACTCTTTGTCTCCCCGAAACATTGGGAGCATTACGGCGAGCTATTTAGTTTTCAACCAGAGCATATTCAGGGGTTTTTTGATGCCGTGCGCCAAACCCGCAATGATTTAGCCCATTTGCGAGAAATCAGTGATGCCCAACGAACCCAAGTCCGATTTTTTAAAGATTGGCTGACCCGCTATCATTCCAAACTGACCGCACCCATTGTCCCACCACCCGCTGAGGGTGATGCACCACTGACCCCTGTCATGAGTGAGGTTATTATTGCTCCAACCGAACCCGCTATTAACGAACTGCCATCACCCTTTGAACCGATCGAAGATGCCCCCCAACCCCGATCGAGCCGCTACGATCGGCTCGCACAGTGGCTTCGTAGTCAACCCCGAAAAACGGATCGGGTTCCACTCAGTTTCGAGCAAATAGAACAGATCATTGAATCACCACTGCCGGAATCTGCCCGTAAACATCGCGCATGGTGGGCCAATGATAGCCATGCTCATGTCCAATCGATCAGTTGGTTGGCTGCTGATTGGAAAGTCAGTTACATCAATATGGATCAAGAGATGGTAACTTTTAGTCGGATTCACGAGCGGGAACAGGCCTATATTGATTTCTTCAGTCGCTTTGTGGCGGAATTGGGAGCGCGAGACAAGCGCTTTTTGCCAATGTCACCCAATGGAACGTCATGGATTACGGTGGCACGGATCAAAGCACAACAGCGGTCGATTGCCGTCTTGAATGCCCAATTTACGCGCACCAGTTTCTTTCGGCTTGAATTGTATATTGATACCGAGAACGAAGCGCTGAATACCGCGATGTATGAAGCCTTGTGGCAACTGTATTTACCGAAGATGGCCAAATTGACTGCGCGGATTGGGACAGCCCCTGAGTGGGATGCCATGCCAGGGCGACGCGCTGCACGGGTGACGGTCTCCCATCCGGGGTCAATTACAGCGAATAAAGAAAAGCTTGCCAAAATCCGTCAGTGGGGAGTCGAGACCATGGTAGTGTTTCATCAACTATTTGCTGACGCAGGCCAACTCCTTGAACAGCACTATACCAATGGTGCTGCGCCAGATCTTGCCGCCTTGTTCTCATAACGCCTCAGCAACTCCAACCATTCGTTCGGTTGGGGTTGCTCCTCATTCACGTTCTAAGGCATTAAGCGCTTCGACCAACCGAAAAACCGTGGTTGATGGATCATCTTTTTCGGGGTTGGGTGGCTGATACAGTGCAAGCAAGCGCTTTGCATGGCGAATGGCTTGGGCTTGGCGTGGCTCAAGCCGCGCATACATATCAGGCCGTGCTTTGCGATAATCGACACCAAGTTCCTCGCTCAGCAAACGCCGATAGGTCGCTCGAGGCATTGCGGTGTTATAAAAATGAAAGTGGAGCAGATACCATAGTTCAAAGCATTGATTCGAATAGGCGATGTGGATGCCATACTGTGCGGCCTGCTGGAGCGCGGTATTAAACTGACCCGCCGGAACATCATCCCGATCAAACACACACCAGACCTGATCATACTGCTGCCCGTACTGTTCTGTACGGGCTTTGTGAATAAGATTTAAGGGGCTATCACCTTCGCCAAGGACATGAATCTTTTTCGAAACGCGAAAACTTCGAAAATAATTTGGCTCGGTCTTCTCCCCTTCACAGACAATTAAAACGACAGCTTCTTCATCACGTTGATTAACCGGACGACGCAGATAGTCCCCACGACGCGCATGTTTATTCATCGCGATGATCCTCAACAATGCTGGCGATATCCCCTAAAAATGGAATCGCCCCGTAGCGTCCTTCAATATAGTTTTTTTCTAACGACGCATCATTGCGGACTTTATACTCAACCAGCGAGTAGAGTTTGGTTGCTCCATGGCGGGTTTTCTCGGTAAACCATACTTGATCACGCCGAAACAAGTCGTGACTGAGCAAGTTCGTATCGTGGGTGGTAAAAATCAATTGGGCATGATGAGGGTTACTGGTTGCGGTATTGAACAGTTTAATAATTTCCCACGTGATCAATGGATGAATCCGTGCATCCAGTTCATCAACCACCAAGAGCGAACCGTGTTTGAGCGCATGGACAATCGGGAAGGCGAGCGCTAATAATTTTTTGGTGCCATCCGATTCATGGGCTTCAATCTCAAAAGTTTCTTCTCCGACCGGATTTCCCTCGGCATCAAACTGCTTATGCAGGGTTATGAGTTGTGACGGAAGGCTGAATGCTTTTGCTATATCGAGACCTGTATGCATCGTAAAATGCTCGGCCTTGTTGTTCGATAGCTCATCGCGCGATAAAGGTTGTACCTGAATATCAGTAATGCCCACATCAAGCGCTTTGACGAAATGAATAATGGCAGCTTGGTCATCAGCTTGTTCAAATTGTCGAAGGATATTCGTGCGACCTTGGCGATCATTGATGCTTAAATCGATTTGGATTTGGGTAAACCACTTTAAAATCGTCTTGGCAATCTCCCCATTAAACTGGGCAATGATCGAAAGAAATAAGGCGTTATTGCGGGTAAACTGACGCAGTTGGCGAAATTCTTTAAACGCTTCAGTAAGTTCAATCTGATCACCTTCCCGTTCGAAGACCATGGTTTCGCGCACATTCCGCGTGTGATACAGCCATTCGCTGACAACTGCCTGCGAGGTCACTTCACACCCATAGCGATACTGGGTTGTCTCGATCATGAACGAAAGCTCAAAGAATGAGGGTTGATCGATGGTTGCCGTGCTCAGACGAAAGCGTTCAACCTGAATGGGATCGTCAATTTGCATACTGCGGGCAGAATTGATCACAAAATCACGGATAAACCGCAAGGCGGCAATACAATTGCTCTTCCCGCTCGCATTTGCACCATAAATGGCCGCACTAGTCAACAACGAGACATTCCCGACGGAAAAAACCGTGTGCTGATCGAGCGTTTTATCACGCGACGTGATTGCTGTGGCAGCCATCGAGAAGGTGACTACCTCATGAAAGGATCGATAATTTCCAACACTCATGCCAATGAGCATAACGTACTGCTTTCTGTACAAAACCCGCCTATTTGTGACTTTTTCACACATACGCCAGTGTACGTGCCTGATTTTACGGTGTCAAGTATGGAACCGTGCTAGCGATTTCCTGCTTGAGTTGACTGTCAAGCTGTGGTATAACAACCAGTACCATTCATAGGCTTCATCATGTTCATTTCGACTGCGTAGGATGAGAGGTTCGTTCATGCCACACACTCCTAAAGCATGTATTACCACCTTGGCTATTCCCACCTCGCTCACTGATTTTGAAGGAATGTTAGAGAAAAATACTAACGCCCAGGGCCAGTCATGGACGGATCTGGAAACAGTGCTTGATCGTGCAACAGGAATACCATTAATGTGGTCTGGTTTATCGCAGATGCATGCCAGAGACTTCTTGTTTTTTTATCATGGGGTGTCGTCGGTTACCCGGCTTCGCGCACTCCTGCGGACAGCCCAGCGTCAACGGGCTGATCAATCGGTGATCGCCGTTCTTGAACGCTCCCTTACCCTAGCGCAGCGCTATGGGGGAACAATCTTTGGCTGTGGATTGGTGGGCGGAACAACCGAATTTCATGCTCAGCCACCCCAAGGAGAGTATCATTTTTATAATCGCCGCTTTGCTCCGATTGAACGCGTCGATTTATTTGATCATCCTTTACCTTACGACCAGTTTAAGCAGACGGTTCCCGTCAGTCGATTTCGAGCCGTTACGCCCTTGACCACGGAGCGACTTGCGGCATTGAAAGCCGCGTTTCACGCATCGAATCAAGCGCTGCCAGTCTATATTCGCGAGACGACTATTTTAGGATAATGGCCTCTTGCTGAGGAACGAGGTGCTGTTATGGCAAAGAAGCCAGCCGATCATTTAACGGCCATCTTATCGTTAATCCACGATCCACGCTTCGTCCAATTTGAAGCAGAACAAACGGCCCCCACTATTTTTAATGCGGTCGGACGAACCCATACCGAAACATGGCATAGTGCGCTTTTGGGCTGGCTTCTTGATCCCATGGCGAGTCACCAGTTAGGGGTCTACCCGCTGCAACGCTTTTTATTGCTGTTGGCCAACCATCAGGTGACTAATCATGCCGCAGCGTTTGATCTGCAATGGTTATTGACATTTGTCGATCTTACTGAGGCCAATGTTCGGCCCAATGAGCGTGATCCAAGCGAAGTGCGTGTCAATGATACAGGGCGGTTTGATGTGTTTATTGATCGTCTCAAATTTGAAACGGATCTTCCCCCACCATGGAAGGAGATCCAAATTTTGGTTGAGATGAAAGTCGGCGCAGCGATTGATCAAGGGCAATGTGCTCGCTATATGGCCCATATTGATCGTCTTATGCAGCAGGGTATTTTCACGATTCCTGTCTATCTTGCGCCAAGTCATGCATTTGTCAAAGATACGGCATCGTTGTTGGGTGATGATCGCTGGATTTCGATTGATTTTCAACACCTCTATGATGAAGTGATTGAACCGTGTTTGCATGCGCCAACCGTGTCGCCCTTTGGATTAACTATGCTAAATGAGTATGTCAAAACTCTGCGTTATCGTTTGAAAGGTGGTTCGCCCTTGATTATTACCCAACGCGATCAGGAGCTTGTTCGTCAATTATTTGCCCAGCATGAACCAGCGATTACCATGCTCTATCAAATTTTATCGGAACAATTTACCACTGATTCGGCTGATTTGTCAGAGAAGAAATCGTCAATCCAGGCTCTTACCGCTGGCACGCAACCCGTCAAAATTGCTATTCGGATTGAAGCAACCACCTTTCAGGCGAAATCCATGCGCGATTTATATGGGCAGGTTTTACACTACCTTGATCAGCATGGCTTGCTTGCGCCGTTACCGCTGCCGATTGCATCCGGATCGAAGCGCTATTTACTTGCCACCCAACCAGTTCATCCGGCAGGCAATGCCTTTATCTTGCCAGCTCAGTATGGTACCTATTATATGGAGGCGAATAAAAGCCGCGACGGTGGACTGAATGATCTTGGGAAGCTCTTGAGTCTTTGTGGATTACATTTTGAGGTGCTCTAAACGCAATCACTGCTCCCTTGGTGCGATCTGCTTGTCTGGCGACGGGGGATATAGCAGGGAATTTAAGCGTGTTGGCAGAGTATTGTGTATTTTTGGGTCGCGTCATGCCAATTATGATCGGAAGAACCGTAAAAAACGTTAAAAGCGTGCGCGTGGTATTGTTGAGGAGTGATCATGGCCGAATCGATCCTGACTCCACCCGATCCGTTTACGATTCGCGATGAACTAGAAACCCTGATCGTGCGTGATTTGCTTGGCCCTGCCGGAGGCGAGCAGGAAGAAGTCCATGAAGTCAGTGTGCGCGATCGCTATTTAGTCGGGATGTTGGCTCCGCGTAAACAGCAAATTATCCCAGAATTACATGATGATTTCGAGCGGAGCGCCCTGACCAGCGACGAGCCACCACTGGATGTTGGCACGACCCAAGCCCCATCGATGTTTCCTTCCTCAATGGGACTCACCTGCTCCGTCATCCCACAGGCCACAACCTTGATGGTGACGATGACATGGGGCAAATATCAGCGCATCAGCCGGGAAGAAGCCGATGGCAGTAGTACGCGGATCTGGAAACGCGAGGCTCGCGGTGGTCATTGGCAGCTTGTCCTGAAACCCGGTACGACCACGTGGACTCCTGACCCTGACGAACCTGCGGTGCACGGGCGAGCAGTCATCCGTCAGCGGGCGGATGGTTGGAGTGTGAGCCTCTTTCTGCATAATATGCAGGATGAACCACCGCGCATGCGCGATAGCGCGTGGATCTTTCAACCCCACATTCGGCTCACTGATCCTGATGGGGAAGCAATTTTTCGCCAACGCATGCGGACGACCCTGCCAACGGATCGTGAAGCGCAGGCAGTCGCGATGCGCTATCGCACCGTGGTTGAGTTTGCCGTTGGGCATGGCGTGAGCGTTCAAGCGACCCGCGATGCGACCCATCCCCATTGGGCGACCATGCTCGAAACAACGATCGTGCCGGTGGCCGATGTCCCGGTGAGTACCGAGCCGAATCATACTGAAGCTCCGGAGTTGGTATCGTTGGTCGTCGATATGGATCGGCTGAGCCGCACACCGATGGGTCAGTTTACCGCCGCGCTTCAACCCCTGTGTGTCGCCTACGCACGCTGGATTACCGACCAAACGGCGCGTTTGAACACTGACCAGACGTTTGCCGCGTGGGGCGATGTGGCCGACGATACCCGTACCCACTGGGAGCATGCCTTAACCCGTATGCAGGCGGGGATTGCCTTGCTCGATCGTGATCCGCAGGCGGCTGAAGCCTTTCGCTTTGCGAATCAGGCCATGGCCCGCCAACGTATGCAAAGCCTGTATGCGGAAGCACGGCGGCGCGGCCAACCAGTCACGCGCGAGACCTTTGATCAGCCGCAGTATCGCTCGTGGCGGGCGTTTCAATTGGGCTTTTTCTTGCTGAATCTGCCAGGATTAACGCTCCTGCCCCATCCTGATCGTGCCACAACCCCGGAGGCCTTGGCTGATTTATTGTGGTATCCAACAGGCGGTGGGAAGACGGAAGCCTACCTTGGTTTGACGGCCTATACCCTAGCGATTCGGCGGTTGCAGGGAGTGGTTGCTGGCCGTTCGGGCATGGATGGGGTTGCGGTCATTATGCGCTATACCTTGCGCTTGCTCACCTTGCAGCAATTCCAACGCGCCAGTGCCTTGATTTGTGCCTGTGAAACGTTGCGGCGTGAAGCGGCGGCCACTGGTGATCATCGCTGGGGGACGACCCCCTTTCGGATTGGGCTGTGGGTGGGCCAACGGACAACCCCGAATACAACGACCCAAAGCAAAGAGGTCTTGAAAACCCAGCATCGTGGGGGCTATGGGAGTTTTGGGTCAACCGGATCGCCCGCTCAACTCACGAATTGTCCATGGTGTGGGAGCAGTATTGAACCAGGTCGTGATATCAGCGTCAATGAGGCTCGTGGTCGAACCCTGATGTATTGTGGTGATCCACGGGGCGAATGTCCTTTTAGTCGCCGTAATGCACAGTACGAAGGCTTGCCCGTGGTCGTTGTCGACGAAGAAATTTATCGACTATTGCCAGCCCTGCTGATTGCTACGGTGGATAAATTTGCCCAATTACCGTGGAATGGGTGCACCCAAATGCTCTTTGGCCATGTGGATCGGTACTGTGAACGCCATGGGTTTGGGTCGCCAGAACTGGGTGATGAAAGTGCCCATCGTGCGCTGCCCAATGAAGGCTTACCAGCAGTAACGGTGCGTGCTCATGCGCCGTTGCGGCCACCGGATCTCATTATTCAAGATGAGTTACACTTGTTAAGTGGGCCACTGGGAACCTTGGTCGGCTTATATGAGACGGCCATTGATCGGCTGTGTACGTGGACAGTGCACCAGCACACGATCCGCCCCAAAGTGATCGCCTCAACGGCGACCGTTCGCCGCGCCGATCATCAGGTCCATGCGGTCTTTGTTCGCAAATTGGCGATTTTCCCGCCACCAGGCTTCGATGCCAACGATAGCTTTTTTGCGATGGAACGGCCAATTACACCGAGTACGCCCGGTCGTCGCTATCTTGGTATTTGCGCGATTGGCAAACGCCAGAAAGCCGTGTTGATTCGCGTGTATGTTGCGCTGCTGGCCGCCGCACAAACCTTATACGAGCGCTATGGCGAGGCGGTTGACCCATGGATGACGCTGGTTGGCTATTTCAATGCCATGCGTGATTTGGGCGGGGCACGGCGCTTAGTTGATGACGATATTCGCACGCGGTTAGCAAAAATGAGCCAACGGGGCTTGGCCAATCGGCGTGCGCCGAACGTTGAAGAATTAACCTCACGCAAAAGCGCCGAAGATATTCCGCAGTTGCTCGATGCCTTGGAAATTCCCTTTCGGACGGAGCCATCAGCCAAACGCCCACTCGATGTGGTGCTTGCCACGAATATGCTGTCGGTTGGGGTTGATGTCAAACGGCTGGGGGCGATGGTGGTCAATGGGCAACCTAAAACCACCGCTGAATATATTCAAGCGACCAGTCGGGTTGGGCGCAGTACCCCCGGCTTGGTGCTAAGCATCTTGAACTGGTCACGACCGCGCGACTTATCGCACTATGAACAGTTTGTGCAATATCACGCCACCTTCTATCAGCATGTTGAGGCTATCTCCGTGACCCCCTTTGCCGCACGTGCGTTGGATCGTGGCTTAGCTGCGGTGCTGGTGAGTCTCATTCGGCTGTATGGTCATGCCTATACCGAAAATTTACAAGCTGGGCATATTGATCGTGACCATCCGGTGGTGACGGCCATGGTGCAGGTGTTAACGGAGCGTGCGGGGTTGGTTACAGGGCAGGCGGTGATTGGGCATCATGTGCATGCCGAGATTGCGCATCTGCTTGATGTGTGGTTGAACAAAATTCATTATCGCCATGCCGGGGTGCGGCTGGGCTATCGGAGCAAAAACGATGGTCAGACCGAAGGGCTCCTTCAGGTTCCCAATGCCGATACCTGGACGGACTTTACCTGTCTCAATTCGTTGCGTGATGTCGAGCCAACGACGAATTTATTGTTGCATGATCACGGGTTTGAGCAGGATAGTCTCCGTCCGTGGTCGGCGGCGCTTGTGCAGGGGGAGGACGAATGATGACCAATCCGAACCTGAGTGTTGGAGATATTCGGCCAAGTCAGGTCGTGCAGAGCTTTGGTATTGGCTCGTTAATTGATTTGCCACACCTCTCGGTCATGGTCTTAGGCCTCGATGATTGGAGTGTGGATGGCCGAAATGAGGTGAGCGAGGATCGCTTGCTGGCTGCTGTGCAAGCGGAACTTGGCAGTCAGGTGGCGCGACTGATGCATCCGCCTGTGGAAGCTGCAACGAGTTCGGGCATGGTCTATAGCGGATCGCCGTTGGTGGGCGTTCCGGTCGCAACCTTTCCGCGCTGGATGGTCTGCCCGCTGTGTCGCCAGCTGCTCGCCATTGAGAGTGCGTTAGTCCAGCTCAAGACTGATCCGGTTCGTCCTGATCGGGCACGCTATGTGCATACGAATTGTGGCAAAGCCAAAGCGCCACCGACCATGGTTCCATCCCGTTTTTTGGTAGGCTGCGAACATGGCCATCTCGATGATTTTCCGTGGAGTTATTTTGTGCATGGGCAGCAGGTTTCCTGTCCTGGAGTGTTGCGGATCATCGAAGCGGGCGTGACGGGTGAGGCAGCAGAAATTTACATTGAATGTGATGGCTGTCAGCATGGTGTTGGTGGAAAATCGCGTCGTCCGCTCTCTGATGCGTTTGGCGAGAAAGGACGGAGTAGTTTGCCCGCTTGTCGTGGGCGACACCCCCATGTGCGCATGTTCAGTGATGAACCCTGTGTGAAACCGCTCAAAACATTGGCCTTAGGGGCTTCGAATACATGGTTTGGGGTGATGGCCTCGGCCTTGTCGTTGCCACAAGCCGTTGATCCGGTGGCGCAAATTGTCGAGGAGCATTGGCTGCACTTCAATCGCGCTACCTCACAGGCTGATCTCGAGGCGATGCGCCGCTTTCAGGTCATTCCGCCCTATCCGACTATTTCCGATCCTGCGTTGTGGGCGGCGATTGAGGCGCGTCGTCAAGGACACGCGATTGACAATCCCAAAACGTTAAAAACACCAGAATGGCATACCCTCCGCCAACCATTGGATGCTCCGAGTTCACGCCACTTCCGTGCGGTGCCAACCAGTGTCCCCGACGGGATGGCTATGCTGCGCCAAGTGGTATTAGTTGAACGCCTCCGAGAAGTGCGGGCACTCTTGGGCTTTACCCGGATTCGGGCGTTTGGTGATTTTGAAGAGGCAACGAGTGATGATCAAGCGCTGGTTGGACTGAGCCGAGGCAAACCAACGTGGGTTCCTGCCACGGATGTGTATGGCGAAGGGATATTCTTGGAGTTTGATGAAGCGATGATCCAACGCTGGTGTCAGCGTGCCGCCGTCCAGCAGCGCCAACGTGACTTTCAGGCAGCCCATCGCACGTGGCGGACCCAACGTCGGCTTGATCCCAATCAAGGCTACCCCGATATTCGTTATACCTTGCTGCATAGTTTGGCGCATGCCCTGATTCGCCAATTGGCAGTGGCCTGTGGCTATGCCATGGCGAGTTTGCGTGAACGGATTTATGCCCTAGAACCGACGGCAGATGATGGCCCTATGGCGGGCATCTTAATCTACACCGCTGCCGCCGACAGCGAAGGCACCTTAGGGGGATTAGTGCAACTAGGAGCGCCTGAGTTCCTTGGGTATCATCTGCGTGCCGCGTTAGAAACTTTACATATCTGTGCCTCTGATCCGCTTTGTGCCGATCATGAACCGCAAACGGAACCGGGCTTATTACATGGGGCAGCGTGTCATGCCTGTTTGTTTCTCCCGGAAACCTCATGCGAACGCGGCAATAAGTATCTTGATCGTTCGCTGGTGGTTGCGACGGTTGAACGGGATGATTTAGCATTCTTTACGGGGTAAGCGATGGTGACGAATGCGTTGCAGCGCGAACTGTATCGGTTGCTCCAAACCGTACCGCTCGCGTATATTCCACAGATTACGCAGCTTCTCGCGCCATGGGATCGTGCGCCTGATCCCCGTGGCCAACAGCAGATACTGGCTGCATTACCAGCCAATGATGCGCTGCACCAGGCGGTTGCCCACCTCTTGCTCGGGTGGTGGCAGGATACCACGCGCTGTTCGGGGTCTCGGCTGAGCGATCTGATCACGACTGGTGCGTATATTTATGCCCAAGAGCGGCAGCACGCACAGCTTGATTTAGTTTGGACTGGGCCAACAAGTCGCGAAGCGGTGCGTCAGACGACCCAAGCATTACTTGACGTAATCCATCGTGCGCAATCGACTTTGCTCTTGATGGCCTTTGCCATCTATGATATCGACCCCATCTTGACCGAGTTGGGACGCGCCGTAGAACGAGGCGTGTCCATCACGTGGATTATTGAACGCTATGATCGTTCTCAATCGCAACCGCATGCCTATCGACTTCCCGCATCGCAGGTGCTCCAGCATCCTCGTTGTACGCTCTACGAATGGCCGTTGACGCAACGGCCACCAACAGCAGCGGATCGGTATGGTGTGATGCATGGCAAATGTGCGGTTGCGGATGAGCGGATCGCGTTGATATCGAGTGCGAATTTTACGCGCTATGCCTTGCACGACAATATTGAGGTTGGGGTCTTAATCGATCATCCAACGCTTCCCGCACGCTTGAGCCGCCATATTCAGGAATTAATCGTGCTGGGCGTGTTTCAACCCATTGAGGACTAACCTCGTTTTGATCTGGCAATGGGGTATGTATCCAGCATTTAAAAAATCGTGCCTATCTCAGACCGACGAACCGAGACTAGTGGGCTGTCTGTTGTCCGATCGAGCACCAACGCACGAAGTCACAATCGCCATTGATGGGCGACAGGAAAGGAACTCTAATGTCACGGTTGCCAAGTGTTGATGGAGATGAAGATGCATGGGGTGATATTCTTAACGAGTATCTCCTTGTCGGGCATCATCCTGATGGAACCCATAAGACAGCGGTCTTCGGAATCTTCAATGTTCACGCTTTTGGGGCGATAGGCGATGGGGTTACCGATGACACCAGTGCCATTCAGGCCGCGTTGAATGCTGCGGCCCCCGTCGGCGGTGTTGTCTGGCTCACCCCTACTGCGCATGCCTATCGGTGTCATGGAGGACTGACCATCCCACCACATGTAACCCTTAAAGGCGGCTACAGTGGCATGCGGCGTGGCCTCCAGCTATGGGGTGAGGCGGCACGTGGCTCGACGCTCCATGTCTACACCACGGATGTCTTTCTGACCATGAGTCATAACACCATTCTTGATGGGGTAGAAATTTTTTATCCCGAGCAGGTTACCCAAGGAACTCCCACACCCTACGGGTGGACGATTCTGGTTCCCTCGAATCAGCATGGAGTCACGATTCGAAACATCACCTGCCCAAACCCCTATCAACTGCTGTCAGTGAATGCTGATGGGATCTTGATTGATAGTATTCAAGGGTATCCACTGATGGTGGGCATAAAACTAGGTCGTGTTGCCGATGTGGCACGTATCACGAATATTCAATTCAATCCTAATGTCTGGGCTGCCGCTGGGGCATCGCTGCGGACGTGGGTTCAAACGACAGGCTTCTGTTTGGATATCGAGCAAGCGGAGGAGTTTATGGTCCAGAATTTCTTCGGCTATGGCTACCTTCGCGGCATCTGGTTCCGTGAGAATCTGAGTAGCACGGGATTCCCTGGCAGTTATGGCAGTATTAATAATTTTGGGTTTGATAGTGTACAAGAAGGCATTATCGTTGAAACCCGTGGTGTCTCCAATCGCCAAGGCGTTTCGCTGAGCAACGGTCGAATTATTCCCTTTGCCGGCACGGTTGGTGCACGCACAGGCATCAAACTATCCGATACAGGGACACCCCAAGGACCCGCGTTGAGTATGAGCAATGTGAGCTTTTTTGGAGCGCATGAACGGTCTATCTGGATTCAGGCGAATTCTGGTGTGCGCATGACTATTCTGGGGGGGCAATCAACCGAATATACCAACGAGATGGTGCTGTGTGAAAGCGCAACAGGCGTGGTGCGCTTAGTGGGCGTTCGCTCGTTCAATGGCATCGGACCACGCATCAATAACCTTGGCGGTGGCAACGTGAGCGATACCGCACCGATGGCACTTTAGGCAAAGGATGATAGCGATGGATTCCACAGCGAATAGTACGGCCTCCGTGTTGGGTAGGCGTGACTTCTTGAAACTCCTCTGCGTCTTGGCAGTTGCTCTTGAAACAACCACGGTAGAGGAAGTGTACAGCCATTCAGTTCCCCCCAAGCATCAGCGTGGCTCTGGCTACGGGGCTGGGCGCTATGGGCGCGGCAAGTATGGAAAATCACCTCCTTTGGAACGCGTCTTCATTCCACATGTCACAAAGTGAGATGGTGGCGTGATTCGCCTATACGCATCGTGTGAGCGAGTACGTGATCATGGACGCGGATTACCATGTGTTGGAGGATGCGATAATGCGTTTCTACGACCGCCTACGCTGGAAACTTGGCTGGCCGAGCATGCCGATCATTGATGCATCTTTGGTCATGAGCGTGGTAGATAACTGCGCATCAACAATGATCAGCAACGATTTATTTGCGGCGAATCGACTATGGAAATAAACCAACCACACTAAGCCATTGCCTTGGTACCATATACCGATCATTGCACATGGCAGTCTTACCCAAGGATTCGTCACTTTTTCATCATCATTAAGGTGTATTTACGCCATTGCAATAGGGTAAAACTGCTCTGCCAACGGGAGTGATCGGTATATGGTACCCACCTATTGACTTAGCTTGAACCAACTCCTTGTTTATACCATTTTTTGGTCAAGAACGAAGAGTATTTACTCATTAGCGATAGAATGGATTGATACATCATCCGTAAATTATGGTTTATGAGTCGTAATAGCGGCAGATCAAACCTGGGATCTACGGCTCGTTTTATTTTAATATTTACTGCTGGTGAAGTCCATAAAATCCTAGAAAATGAATATTTATATTGACAGTTGGTATATAGTTTATTCACGAGCATCTATACCACATAGGGTTATTATCGCCATTGTCTGATCTTCATTCCTCTCATCCATTACCGAGAAGGAGTTGTCAGGTGTCTACATTCTTTCGTTCATTGATGCGCCACGGCTTTCTGCGTCCAATGAGAATTAGCCCGCCACAAAAAGAGATCGAGGATTATGGGCGAGAACACCAAGCAATGCTTACACGCTACCGAGAGCGGGCCGGATTAACCCAACATGCGTTAGGCGTAGGCCTTGGTGTAACAGATGCTTATATTGTACAGTTGGAGGAAAAGCAGGGACAAGTTCTCCAAGAACAGTATGTTGATAAATTTTGTAGTACCGTTAAGCTGTCGCCAGACGAGGCGCTCTCTTTCGATCTCATCCGAAAAGCTGCGCAAGGCGATGAATTCGCCATGCATCGTCTTACAGAACGAGCAGTAAAGATCAGTTGGCGACCCCATGGAGGAAAAATCGTTGCATGGGGTGTTTGTGTTGCCCTTGTGATCGGATATGGGATTGTATTGCAAGGTAACAGCGTATGGGGCAATATGTATCAGGATTCCCAACCATCATTACTCCCTGTAACGCCACCCTTAGCCCATGCCACCGTTATTATCCCAATACCCGTGGTTGTCCCCTATATTGCCTCGTCACCATCACCCGATGCAAATGGGACAAAGCCTCAGGATTCGCCAATACCGCCTCTGACATCGATCCCTGTTACTCCAACAAGGTTGGTGAGTGACATTCCACCAGACAATTCGAATACAAATCAGCGTACAAGGAGTCCTGCTCCGACCGCAACCAAAGAACCGAACTTCGATAGAAGCGCCATTATTGCGTGGAAAGATATGGCAGATCAGCTCTATCGGGATGAAGATTATGCCAAATCGCTTGAATATTATCAACAAATACTTGCTGCTAATATGCCGACTCTTACCATCGAGCATCCTGATTTATTCTTCTATGTAAATGTATATATTAGTGTTTGTAATATCTATTTCAAACAGCGTGATTATAATAATACACTTTTGTATTGTAATAACGTGATTAAATATACCCCTGATGTGACTGGAAATTATGGTGTTATTGGAAATGCGTATATTATCATTGGTTACACCTACTATTTTTTAAGTGATTATAATTCTTCAATTGATACGTTTTCAAAGGTTATACAATTGATGGAAAAAGATTCTGTTGGATATTACGGGCTAGCCATTAATTTTATTGAAACAAACGCTATATCAGAAGCAAAAAATAATTTCCAACGATGTATTGATGAGAATAGTGATCAGACGATTGTTGCTGAATGTCGATTATTGTTGGCTGGACTAGTAAATCGCTAGGGGTAGGATATCGACCTGCTACTGACGTTTTGGTTAACAGTTATGATCGAACTCCAGTGCTGCATAAATTAAGCAACACTTACGACGGAAGTAATTGAATTGGTTGGGATAGGAGCCTACGGGCCGAAGCTCAGTTCTGATTCGGACGAGCGGACAAGACCATTCATGTTCATAAGGAGCTTTCTATTACTACTAGGTGCATGATACTTTATTTGTTGGTCAACAATCTGTAGCTGATCACGAATCTTGGTGGGTGAATTAGGCTTTACATTAACACGTCATTCCTCTACACCCAAACCAGAGTTGCCCCACGGATGAAGAAAGGTTGTTTGTATGGCTGCTATTACCACTAGTTCAGTCAACGTCGATCATTCTGAGTTGTATGGCCCGGTCGTTGGGGTCAATTTAGGCACGATTCTCTATGGTCGCCCACCAGACGATGTTGAGCGCAAACGCTTGGTGTACTACTTGGATCAGGTAACGAAAAGCCACAATACGATGCGCGTGGTTGGGGTTGATTCGGCGCACCTTAAATCGGGCATTGATTTAGCGTCGGTGTATATGATGCTGGCAGTGCAGGGCCGTTATCGGGTGGTACGCCCACTCACAGAGGAAGAAATTGCGACCTATCATCAGCAGCGATTGAAACTTCTCGAAGAACTAAGCGCTGATCGCTGTTTACCGGATCACGCAATTGTTACTGTTAACCGTGATCGATCCGGTGGATTAGCCTTGTTTCGCGCTGAACTTGCAACTGAGACGGTCTTGGAACACCAGCACCTTGTCTTATGCGGTGCACCGGGGAGCGGGAAATCGACCTTTGCCAAACATTTGGTGTGGGCATTGGCGCAACGAGGGCTTGATCAGATTAACCGACAGACCAGCTTGCTTGGCTGGAATGATCAACGCCGTTTGTTGCCAGTATTGATACCGTTGCGCAAAATATCAGGCGCGTTGGTTGGTAAAGATTTAGGATTGAATGGCACACCACACATCGGACTGCTGCTCGATGCGGTGTCCGCCCATCTTCATGATCAATATGGGCTAACACATCCGCCTGAGCTATTAGAGGCTGGCTTGGCTCGCTCGATGAAGGTATTGTTCGTGTTTGATGGATTGGATGAAGTGCCACTTGAATCCAATATGCAGAGTATTGATCGCCGATCACTGTTGACTTTTTTGCGTTTGTTTGCAAATTGTTATAATGCACGCGTCCTTATTACCTGTCGCTCACGGGCATGGACGGAAGAGTATGACCATATTACCCAATGGCCGATGGCCGAATTAGCTCCCCTGAGCGGCGGTCAAATTTCCCAGTTTATCAATGATTGGTTTCCTCAGTTGCATACTAAAGGTCTCATTGACCGTGAGGCCATTGAGCGCTATAGCTACCGCTTATTGCAAGCCTTGCACGACCCCCTCCGCAAGAAATTACGTGCCATGGCCGAAAATCCGTTGTTGCTGAGTATGATGATTTTTGTGCTGGCGAAAAAGGGGATCTTGCCCCGCGACCGTCATAGCCTGTACGAAGATATCTTAAAGCAGCTGTTGGGCGAATGGGATACCGCTAGTCGCGATGGTCAGAATTTGGGACAGGCAATTGGCGATGAACGTATTACTGGTGAGGAGTTACGTGATCAAGTCTTCGATCGGCTGTGTTATCAGGCGCATTTAACGACCACGTCAGTGGATGGCCGTGGGCGGATTCCAAGCCGTGAGCTGAAAGCAGACTTGATGGAATATTTTGCCCGGGTCAATGTGGCCGACCCCTATCGGGCAGCGGAACGCTGTATTGCCTATATCGATCAGTGTAGTGGCTTGCTTCAGCCAGAGGATGCGGGTAATGTGTATGCCTTTGCGCACGTGACCCTGCAAGAGCATAGCGCCGGTCGCCACCTGTTGTTGTATGAATCGCTCGATCAATTGTTGTCCTTGCGTCGCGATGATCGCTGGCGTGAGCCGATCTTTTTAGGGGTTGGGTGTCTGACGAAAGCAAGTCTTGGGAGTGCAAAAATTGAACAAGTCCTGACCGCGTTGGTTGATCCTGATGCCTATGAAGCCGGAGCTATGCATCAGTATGACTGGTATCGCGATTTGATTTTGGCGGCTGAGTTGGGAGCCGATTGCGATTGGGGCTTGTTGCGTGGCAAGCAGATCAAGGTTGATCGGATTCAGCGACGGCTACGGGAAGGCCTCGTCAAACTGCTTGAAGACCATGTCCATGCGCAAGCCGCGCTCGATTATGCGCAAGGCCAAGCGATGGAGCCAGCACCGTTGTTGGTGCAAGAGCGTCAAAAGGCAGCCGAACTGTTGGCCGGGTTGGGTGACCCGCGCTACCCGGTGAGCATCGAGCAATGGCACCAAGCAACGCGCGAGCTTT
Organism: Herpetosiphon gulosus; assembly: GCF_039545135.1. Classification (NCBI taxonomy): domain Bacteria; kingdom Bacillati; phylum Chloroflexota; class Chloroflexia; order Herpetosiphonales; family Herpetosiphonaceae; genus Herpetosiphon; species Herpetosiphon gulosus. The sequence goes on from NZ_BAABRU010000030.1 coordinate 32,988, forward strand.
CGCAGCAGTTTGGCCGTGAGGGTTTGCACTACTGGCGGTATGTCCCTGCGGGTCGCTATCAGGTCGGCGGATGGAATGACCAAGAACAGCCGATCTCCGTTGAGCTTCAGTCCTACTGGGTCGGGCGCTTGATGATCACGGTGGAGCAATATCGGGCGTTTATGGAGGCAGGCGGCTATAGTAACGATGCCTGGTGGACGGATCATGGCTGTGCGTATAAAAAGAAGCATGCACGAACGGAACCAAACTGGTGGAAACCGCAAACTGAACAGGAATATCTGAATCAGCCGGTGTATGGCATCATGTGGTATGAGGCTGTAGCCTATTGTCAATGGCTGAATCAACAACTTGTGACACTGTTACCACACGGGTATCGTATTTGTCTGGCCAGCGAGGTGGAATGGGAAGTTTCTGCCTATAACGCTCATGGCCAACGCCAATCCTACCCTTGGGGCGAACAGCCAGCCACACCGGAACATGCGGTCTATGATTGGAGCAAGGAAACCCGCCCCTTATCCGTTGGTTTAGGATTGCTTGGCCAAGCTGCTTGTGGGGTTCTGGATAGTGTTGGCAATTTGTGGGAATGGACTGCCACTCCATATCAGGGGGAACGTATTGGGGAAGTACAAGCCGTTAAGGATAGTGACAATAGGATGATAATGCGTGGTGGTGGCTCATATTATGAAAATAGGATAAATGTTCTTTGTGCGGCGCGTCATGGGGGTATTCCTGATTACACCTACGGCAACCAAGGATTTCGTTGTATTCTCGCTCCTCGTTCATCGGTTCGCAATGCTGAATACTGGGTGTTGTCTAACCATGGTAACTGGGCGGAACGTATTATGGTTCATATCTTTAAGGGGTGAGGACAAGCTTGACTCTCCTAAGTAACTAATGTAATGGTCGTGGAGACGATCGCACCAGTTACCTAGGAGAGTCAAGCTTCGGTTTGGGCCTAGCTGATCTAATTTATCGGACGGTGTGCTCAACCAAGACTTGCGACGCTTATGGTTAAGGACTAACTCAACGTTGTGATCTCACCTTGGCTGATAGTCGTTGTATCGAGTTAAGACCGATGATAGCGAAGGATTGGTGAGTACATCGGTAGTTGCGGTTGATCTGGGAATCGATGATGGGATAGTCAAATGCTCTTTGCACACCCATCGTCATTCAAGATACGGCAGGCAGCGCTCGATCAGCGTTTATTCTTATCGCCGTTTATTAGACCCAGAAGATTAAGCCCTGCAATAGCTCTTTGACCATTACAGATTCGTGTTTTTAAAGGCGATATTCCATAATGCATAAAAATGAGCATTAATTCATACTGAAGATCGATCGAAAAGGGTTAATAGATATCAACTTTCATTAATTTTCTTGACATAATTTATAGATCCTTCATGCAGGGAATTTTTCAACGCCCATGCCAAAAATCGCCTGTATGTGGCTCTGGAGAGGATGAACCTAAAAGGAGTCAATCATGCAGAAAGCTGAAGCATTAGCACAGATTGAATTGATCATTGACGACTTGTCGAATGGCGAATTATTCGATGCGGTGGGTGAAGATGGCTATTTATTGCTCCGCGAGGCGTTGGAAGTGGTGCAATTGGCCTTGCAGGGGCGGCTGTTACCGAGCGAGGCCCATCGGCATGTGTTGATGGATATCATTAATCAGCAATTGACCAACCCACCTGATGCGTTCCCGAATTGATGGGCGAATCACGATCAGAACGAGGGTATCGGTAGGATTGCATTACCGCGCTTCGTGTGCTGACCATCGTGCTGGAGGAACCGCTACGATGACCCATAGGATTGATGAACCACAATGGGTATTAGTTAATGAAACCCTACATGCGCTTGCTGATTTTGCTCACCTGCCCCCAAGCCAGCGCCCAGCCGCTATCTGCCCCGTGTGCCGTGAACCGGTATTGCTCAAGCTCGGGAGCAAGCGCACCCATCATTATGCCCATTATACCGGGGCGACCTGTGCCACAACGAACCCTGAAACCGCCCTCCACTTAAATACCAAATGTTATCTTGCTACGCAGCTGCGGAATGCCACAGCGCTGCGGATTGCGATCCCATGTCAGAATCGCTGTGGTGCATCGTCACGGCGACCGTGGTTACAGCAGTGGGATACGGTTGCGATTGAATATCGCATGGATAGTTATCGCCCCGATATCGCACTCATCCGTCAGGGGAAGGTGATTGGGGCAATTGAGGTCGTGGTGACCCATCCTGTTGATGAGGTCAAGCAAGCCTATTTTGCCCAAGAGGCTGTCGAGTGGATTGAGGTTGCTGGCAATGCGCGACTTTATGAGGCGAAGGTTCCATGGCGGGCGGAAGACCCACTCCTGATTATCGAAGGGCGCGGCAGCCCGCCACGCTGGATGTGTAAGCGCTGTCAAGCCGCTGAAGCTGCCGCGCAGCGGGCAGCACAGAAGGCCCAGATCGCACTGCTGGCCGCGCAAGCACAGAAGGCCGTTGCCGAAGAGAAGGCACAGGCCGCACTGTTGGCTGCGCAAGAGCGGGAAGCCGTTGCCAAAGAAAAAGCGCAAGCCGCACAAGCGCAGAAAGCCGCTGCCGAAGAAACGATGCTGTCTGTGCAAGGAAAGCCTAATCGACAAGAAATCCAGTTCGTTAAGCTGATCGATTTTTATTTTCCGGCGGGGAAGAAAGTCCGTGAGGTCTATTACATTCTGCATCATTATCACAAGCATGTCGTGACCCAAATCGTGCTTACGACCGCCAACGGAGAGGTGATAGTGCATGCAGGTGCATCACAATCGAAATCCACCATTAAGAACGGGCTTTTTATCTATTTGCAACGACATGTCAAACGCTATCTTGAGCAAGCGCAGCCCATAACGCATGATGCATCGCTGGGGTGGCAACGCTGGGTGGATGAGGTGCCATTTGTGGCCACGGATACGAATCGGTTTCCGTTTCGCTATGTGTGGGATGCAGCCCAACAGGCATGGGTCGATGCTCGACCCGCGCAGTAACGGAATGGTGGCTGTAGGGCAACTGCGATGAAGATTGTTTCGGTATAGCTAGGAGCACATGTGATGACTTCAGAGGCATGGGTTGCAATAGTAAGTATTACTGTATCTGCTGCTCTCACTATGGGTACAATAATCATTATGACAAAGGAGCGGCGGTCTCCACTGCGTCAGGCGCTGTATACCAAACAATTAGAACTTTATTTTGAGTTAGTTCATCGTATTATCAAGATAACCGATCTTATTTCTGCCACCTTACGGGATGAAAGCGGCTATTATCACCATGAGTATATTAAGGCTGCAATGATGGATGATCCAGCGTATGGGTTTGAAGAGGAACCTCTTGGCGACTATCAATATCAAGTCGATCATAAAATAGTAACGCCCGAAATCAGACGGTTATATTATGAAATTACGGCAAAGATGGAAGTTTGGATGAACTTTCTGCCTGAACAAATAAGCCGTGATATATGGACCTTCACACAGTATATCTATGATCATGGAATAGATCCCGAGAGAGATTCAGATTATTTTGACCCTGATGAATCCAAAGAGTTCCTTAATAAACAAACAAAAAATATTGTTGCAGGTATTCAACAGCACCTCGGTATTAAGGAACTTTCGAATGATATTCTCGATCTCGTTAAATCTCGGCACGCAAATAAAAAGAGTCGGAAGAAGTGATATTCATCATTCATGGTGCAGACCGAGGCTCAATTTGTATGTATGCAGAGCGAGTGAGGGATCGAATTTTTTCCACGCGCTCCCCGCCGAAGTCACCGTTTGGTCGTCGAGCGTTCGTGGGCGAGCATTTCGGCAAACGTGATCACGGATTGCCGATCAGGGGGTGATAGCTGGGCCAACGGCGCAAGGCAAGAGAGCTACCGTGATGATTGTATTTGTAAGCTTTCTGTAAGATTTGATACCCATACATCTATCTATACTTAGATAGACAAAAAATCGATCTTTTGGAGGATAGTATGCACCATCTACGGTGGGTCATGCTCGGTATGCTTGGGTTGAGTTTGTTGTCAGCCTGTGGAAGTGCAACAAACCCCACTGCGCCTTCAGCACCAAGGGTTGCGGCTACGATGAGCACCGCCGCGACGGTAACCGCCAGTGTGGCCGACGCAGGCAGTGCCAACCAAGGATCAACCATCATTCCCGCACCGCCGAGTACGACGGAACCAACGGTTGTCCCCACCGTCGCGAACCTTGCAGCGTGGCAAACGTTGCCATTAATTAATGCGCGAACTGGTGAATCGTTTACCCTCGCAGATTTTCATGGCAAGACCATCTATATCGAACCGATGGCAACGTGGTGTAGCAATTGTCGGAAACAGCTTACCATTGTTGCTGAGACGCAAGCCCAACTGAAGAATCCCGACGTTGTGTTTATTGGGCTCAGCGTTGAAACTGATCTGGCCGCAAGCGATCTCGCGGCCTATGCTGATGCTGCGGGGTTTGATTGGCTTTTTGCGGTGAGTACGCCCGAGCTGTTGCGCGAATTAACCGCAGTCTTTGGTCGAACCATCACCAATCCTCCGGCAACACCCCATTTTATTATTCGCCCTGATGGAACCACGACTGAACTCAGCACGGGAATCGAGCCAAGCGATGGCTTAATCAGGGCACTGCAAGCAGCAGGAGCAACGGCCCCATGAGCCAGTATTTTGAGGCTTTTCTGTTGGGCAATGGGGCGATTCTCGGCAATGTGTGTATGTTGCCACTCTACCCTGGGATGCTAGCCTATGTGGCAGGAACGCAACAACAGGCGCGGCCTGCGTGGTTTATGGCCGGATTGGGAATCTTGGTGCTGAGTGGCATTTTAACCCTCATGGTGGTGGTTGGCTTGATCGCATTTGTATTGCAACAATCGCTGAGCACGATGTTGCCCGTGCTTTTACCGCTGCTCTATGGCACGGTGATAATCCTAGGTATTTTGCTGCTGCTTGATCGCAATCCATTTACCCGGATAAGCCAACTCCAGATACCGATTATGCGCCATCCAGCGGCGGGTGCGTTTATCTATGGGCTTGGTTTAGGCCCAATGACCCTGCCCTGTACTGGCCCGTTAGTCATGAGTGCCTTTCTCTTGGGTGTCGGCGATCCACTAGCCGTGATTGACGGAATCCTCTACTTTGTATGGTTTGGCGTGGGTTTTGGCTGGCCGCTGGTGGTATTGCCCGTCTTTGCCCAACCGATGCAACGGGCGTTTACCAAGTGGACAACCCGTTCGCATAGGTGGCTCAATCGCTTCTCCGGAATCGTGCTTGTGGCAATTGGGCTATTTGGGATTGTGGTGGAAGTGCTGCCCAATCTATAGCTGCATTAGCATAGAACGACGCTAAGCCATTGAATATGAGGTCGCGATTGAGTGTGCCACGCCCTATCGGAGCAAAGGTCTCACAATGCAGCAGGCGGTCAAGAATGGCAGCCATTATGCTTTGTGGGATGCGTAGTTCATAGTATTTTTTTCACGCACTCGATGTGAGTGTACCAACCCAGATCGCCCCGAAATAGTACAGCGAACAGGCGTGCTGCATGATGACTGGCGAGGTGTGAGCCGATTATCTGAAAATTCGTGCTTACGGCGTGCACGACCATGGAATAATTGTTTACGAGCCGAAGAAAAAGCGCCTGACGAGCGCGAGCGCATGGTGGCCAGCGGCGGTTCTGGCAGGCGACGGTGCATTGACGATTGGCCGCATTCTGTCATGGTATTAAACGCAGATCTCTCCGGTTTGCTGCATTGAACACCTGTGTGGTCTGATTTCAGGCCACACTCCTCATATCCAGCGTGTTTTGTGGTCTCTTGATGTCGTCAATGGGTTCTTTGGGACAAAACGCGCTCTAGAACGACGAACAAGCGTCGTCATCCAGTGTTCTGATGGCAGCGCAGAGCCGTTAGCCGTTGCACTAAGAACGTTCCAGAACCTCACGCTCCTGACGGACGGTGATCATGTCCTTCATACTCGATACGAATCACAGGATGGCGTTGTGGGAGCGGCGGGTATTTGCGGGCGAGGATGCTGATGACGAAGGCCATGACACATGCAAGCATGATACCCCCTGTTCCGCCGACCATCAGCCATGGAATGCGGGCGGCATCCTCGGCCCATGGGGCAGGGAAGGTGTGTTCGAATCGTCGGATAAGCCGCTCGGTATGGCTGGCCACGACCAAACATAGCGGCATGAGTATGGCCGTCATGATCAGCATGCACCCCCATGCACTCCGCCAGAAGCGCGTCGTCGCAGCAACGATGCCAATGAAGACGAGCATGACAAGGAGGAGCATAATGCCCAGCTCACTGGCAATAACGGAATCCCCAAGAATATGGAGCGGGCCGGACAGGGGCTTTCGGAAGCCAGCACGATGGAACAAACCGATGATACAACTGCTGATACCGCCGATCCAGAGGAGCCAGATTCCCCATGTGCGCGGAATGTGGCGGGGGGATGGAGAGACATGATAGGTCATAGTAGCTCCTTCCTACGAGTAACACCAGCGAGAAAGCGAGCCGTTGCGCCATTGATAGGCTATCGATGGCGTGCCAATAGATCGTGATTGTGAGCGCTGGTCGCCGATCTTCTTTCAGTATAGGAACGGGGGCTGGTGCTGTCAATGATGCCCGGATGCGCACGCACAATCACCTGTGCAGCACGGGCGGCGCTCAGTCTGGACCCGAATTCAGGCGGAGCCTCCGCCTATGCGCAAAAGCTGGTGCGATCACGGCGGGCCAAGGCCGCTGCCCAGCAACGCAACAACGCCAGAGGAACGAGCACGGCGACGAAAAAGCGCTTGACGAGCGTGCGAACATGTAGTCAAGCAACGGTCAATCGACGATTGGCGGCGTTTTGTGCGGGCGATCCGTTGTATGCGAGCGCGTGAAGCGCGGCTGCTGGCCATCCCATGCGATGGGGCAGGCGTAGTATTGAGCACGACCGATGGGCAGTGCCCACACCATCGGTCACACGATGCTACGCGTGGGTAGCGATGGATCAGGAATGTGATCCGAAGGACGGAGTATCACCATGAATCCGCTCCATATTTTGTTGGTTGAAGATCATGCCATGAATCGCGACATGTTAACGCGGCGCTTAGAACGGCACGGCTATACGGTCTCGCTCGCCCTGAATGGGGCAGACGCGGTGGTGATGGCGGAGGCCGTCATGCCTGATGTGATAGTGATGGATATGAGTTTGCCGATCGTTGATGGGTGGGCAGCCACGCAGCAGTTGAAAGCGCGGCCATCGGTGCAGGGGATTCCGGTGATTGCGGTGACGGCGCATGCAATGGCGGGGGATCGCGAACGCTGTTTGGCGGCAGGGTGTAGCGACTATGAGGCGAAGCCGCTTGACTTTCGCCGCTTGATTGACAAGATTGAGGCGTGGGGCGGGGCGTATCGGCTGAATCCATAGGACGGCGACGAACAGCGCGGCGGTGCGGATGCCTATGCGCAAAAACTGGCGCGATCACGGCGAGCTAAGGAAGCGGCGAAAAAGCGCACGAACAACACCGGAGGAACGAGCACGGCGACGAAAAAGTCCGCGACGAGTGTGCGGACATGCAGCCAAGCAACGGTGCAGCGACGATTGGCCGCGTTTTGTGCGGGCGATCCATTCTACGCGAGTGCATAAATTGATTCGGCGAGGAATCAATTCGGGGTGTTGGCCATGCAGGGTTGGTAAGGAGAGCACAAAAAACTCGGGGGCACTACCCCGAAAACGGCAGCGCTGGCGGAATCAACGGCTCAGATCGGAAACCCGCATACCACCCGCGAACGGTTGCCTCCCAGTCACCATTGAGCACCTGGGTTCGGACTTGCAACAGCAGATGTGCTCCTTTCGGTGTCCACTGCATTTGTTGTTTTTTGACCATGCGTTTGCTGACCACATACTTCACCGTTGACTCGACAAAGCTGGTACTAATCCGCTCGCCCTGCCGATAACGCTCCCCATAATTGATAATTGACCCGCTGTTGTGGTCAATATAGGTGCTCAGGTCGTGGACATACCGCCCCATCGTTGCCGCTGCCGCGCTCCCCGGCTGGATGGTGATTGCCCCATCCTCATCGTCATCCCAACCATCTAACCACTCGGCAAGCGTGTCCACGGCCTCCAACGCGCTGGCCGTATTGCCATGCCAGAGGTGATGTTTAATCCGTTCGATGCTATCTGCCAGTGACGGTCCATCCCAAGGTGGGTAGTCCGGACGGACGGGAAGCCCGCGAGCGCACTGCTGGAGCACCGTTAGCCGCATCGTGAGATGAAACCAATCCAGCACGTGCTCGGCCTGCGGGTACAGGTCATCGGGCAGGCGGCGGACGGTATCACCGCCATCCGTGAAGAAGGTCACCTGCTGATTGGCTTGCATGCCCTGGGATCGGAGCAGGTCAAACAGTCGCCGTCGGGGCTTGCGATCATAGCGCTGCACCAAGGCGAAACATTTACTGGTTGGCGGCATGCCCTCCGGCGCATCCCGGCGAAAGGCGAGGATACTTTTGCCTGCGATGACCTCAAACAGATTGGCCGTCTGTGCCCCACAACTGCCCCGCCGTGCGCGGAGAATCGCCCCGTCGAGTCCGACGGACAGCGGCCCATCAGGCATGGGCAAGCGATCACGCTCGGCTTGGCAGGTATCCCAAACCATCACCCGATCATCACCGAGTTGCTGTTCAAGCCGCTGGGCATCGTGGAGCAGGTGATTGCGCACCGTCGTTGCGTTGTGCGTCGCATCGATGGGCAACACCTCGTGGATAAGCCGCGTCGCGAGGCCATAGGCCATGAGGCTGGCCCATTTCGTCTCAAGATAGCGCAATTCGGGACTGACCCGCTCAGGGAGCAGCTGGGCGAGGGGACGCACGGTTTTGGTTGCGGTCGCGTGCGGCTGACAGGCACACTGATACCAGCGGGGGTTGGCGACCGCAACGCGGCCAAAGAGCGTCCGGAAGGGGGCCGTGGTCTGCTGTTTTATCCGGCGTGGCGTGGCACAGGTAGGACAGGGCCGGTGCTGCGCGAGGTAGGCGGTGACTTGGTGGGTGACCAGCGCCTGTTGAGTCTGCTGCAACAGCTGTTTGCTCTCGGCGAGACTGTACAATAGCGTGTGTATTTGGTTCCCAACCCAAAGACGAGCATTTCCAGAATAGGCTTGTAAGGGGATACCATGCCACGAGCAAAACACAAACCCGCACCAACGACCGCCGACCAACCCG